>CAXACF010000055.1:0-7808 GCA_963967125.1 uncultured Rhodobacterales bacterium
GTTGCACAGGGTATCACAACATCGTCAAAGCGATCATGGCTGCATCTGGACAAGATGTTAGTCAATTGGCCGCTGAATAACTAAAACTAGGGAGGAAATCATGCCAAAAGATAGTGGCATTGGCGCAAGCTCAAAGCGCCGCGAAGACGTCCGGTTTTTGACAGGTCAAGGTCAGTACACCGACGACATCAATATTCACGGACAAACATACGTTCATTTTGTACGCTCAGACGTTGCGCATGGAAAAATCAAAAGCATTGACACATCCGCAGCCGCGGCGATGCCGGGCGTTGTGCGCATTTTCACAGGTGCCGATTTTGAAGGTATCGGTGGTCTACCCTGCGGTTGGCAGGTAACGGATCGTCATGGCGAAGCGATGAAAGAGCCGGCGCACCCAGTTCTTGCACAGGGCAAAGTGCGCCACGTTGGCGATCCAATTGCTGCCGTGATTGCAGAGTCGTTGGAACAAGCGCGCGATGCGGGCGAAGCATTGAACATCGACATCGAAGAACTGCCAGCAGTTGTCGATATGAAAGCCGCACTAAGTGAAGGTTCAGCAACCGTTCACGACGATCTGGGTGATAACTTGTGTTATGACTGGGGTTTTGTTGAGGAAAACAAAGGTGCCGTTGACGAAGCGATCAAAAACGCGGCGCATGTGACCACATTGGAATTAGTTAATAACCGTTTGGTTGCAAACCCGATGGAACCACGTGTTGCTGTTGGTGATTACAACCGCGCGAACGATGAAAGCACACTGTACACAACATCGCAAAACCCACACGTCATTCGTTTGTTGATGGGTGCATTCGTCTTGGGCATTCCCGAGCATAAATTGCGTGTTGTTGCACCTGATGTGGGTGGTGGATTTGGAACAAAAATCTTCCATTACGCAGAAGAGGCATTCTGTACATTCGCAGCGCGTCAAATCAATCGTCCAGTTAAGTGGACCGCGTCACGCTCAGAAGCATTTATTTCGGATGCCCATGGTCGTGATCACGTGACAAAGATTGAATTGGCACTTGATGCCGATAACAACTTCACAGCTGTACGCACCGAAACATTGGCAAACATGGGTGCTTACCTATCCACATTTGCGCCGTCTGTTCCAACATGGCTGCACGGTACATTGATGGCGGGTAACTATAAGACGCCATTGATTTACGTAAATGTGAAAGCGGTATTTACGAATACTGTTCCTGTTGATGCCTATCGTGGCGCGGGTCGTCCCGAAGCAACATATCAGCTTGAACGCGTGATTGACAAAGCAGCGCGTGAATTGGGCGTTGATCCAATTGCATTGCGTCGTCAGAATTTTATCACAGAGTTCCCATATGCAACGCCAGTTGCTGTCGAATATGACACCGGCAACTATGGTGCGACAATGGATAAATTAGAAGAGATCGCTGATATCTCTGGTTTTGAAGCACGTCGCAAAGCATCAGAAGCGAATGGCAAACTTCGTGGTCTTGGTGTCAACTGCTACATCGAAGCCTGCGGTATTGCGCCATCAAATCTGGTTGGCCAATTGGGCGCGCGTGCGGGTCTATACGATGCCGCAACAGTCCGCGTAAACGCGACAGGTTCAATCAGTGTGATGGTTGGTGCACACAGCCATGGCCAAGGCCATGAAACTGCATTCCCACAAGTGGTTGCAGAAATGTTGGGCATTGACGAAAGCATGATTGACATCGTGCATGGCGACAGCTCGAAAATTCCATTTGGCATGGGCACATATGGATCACGTTCAATCGCGGTTTGTGGTTCTGCAATGGTTCGCGCGACTGAGAAAATCATCAACAAAGCGAAGAAAATCGCCTCTCACCTGCTAGAAGCATCTGAGGCGGACATCGAGCTTAAGGATGGTCAGTTCACAGTTGCAGGCACGGATAAATCATGTGCATGGGGCGATGTCACATTGGCGGCATATGTTCCACACAACTATCCGTTGGACAACATTGAACCAGGTCTAGAAGAAACTGCATTCTATGATCCATCAAACTTCACATACCCATCAGGCGCATATGCGTGTGAGGTCGAAGTTGACCCAGATACTGGTAAGGTCACAGTCGAGCGGTTCTCTGCTGCAGATGACTTTGGCAACATCATTAACCCAATGATTGTTACGGGTCAGGTGCACGGTGGATTGGCGCAGGGTATTGGCCAAGCGTTGATGGAAAACTGTGCATACGATGAAAACGGTCAGCTGCTAAGTGCATCATATATGGATTATGCGATGCCACGTGCGTCTGATGTTCCGTTCTATTCCGTTGATCACTCTTGCCAAACGCCATGTACGCACAACCCATTGGGCGTAAAAGGCTGTGGCGAGGCTGGTGCCATCGGTTCACCACCCTCTGTTGTCAATGCGGTTGTAGACGCGTTGCAATCAGCGGGTCATAATGTAACTCATATCGATATGCCTGTATCACCTTCGCGTGTTTGGGCAGCGATGAACAGCTAATCGGAGGCAAATAAGATGTATAACTTTGATTTCGAAAAACCTTCGACAATTGCAGATGCAGTAGCTGCAATGGCCGCAGAAGAGGCACAAGCGCTGGGTGGGGGTCAAACGTTGATCCCTACGCTAAAGCAGCGTTTGGCCAGCCCCTCGAAATTGGTAAGCCTTTCTGGCATTGCCGAAATGAAGGGTGTTTGCGAAGCTGATGGGGGCATTTCTGTTGGTGGTGCAACAACGCACGCAACCGTAGCCGCAGAAGCAGGTGCATATCCTGCACTTGCCGCGCTTGCGTCAAACATTGGCGATCCAGCTGTCCGCAACCGCGGAACAATCGGCGGATCACTGGCCAATAATGACCCAGCGGCGTGCTACCCATCTGCAGCCTTGGCATCAGGTGCAACAATTGAAACGAACTCTCGTGAGATTGCTGCAGATGATTACTTCCAGGGTATGTTCACAACGGCACTAGAAGAGGGAGAGATCATCACAAACGTTCGTTTCCCAATTCCAGAAGCGGCCAGCTATCAAAAATTTGAACAACCAGCGTCACGTTTTGCGATGGTTGGTGTTTTTGTTGCGAAGTACGCAGACGGTGTTCGTGTTGCTGTAACTGGCGCGTCAGAGGATGGCGTTTTTCGTTGGACAGAAGCAGAAGAGGCGCTTAGCGGCAACTTTGCTGCCGACGCTGTCGAGGGACTGTCTGTCTCGGGCGATGGCATGATCAGCGATCTGCATGGCTCTGGTGATTACCGTGCGCACCTTGTTAAGGTGCTAACAAAGCGTGCAGTTGCTGCAGCAAGCTAAGGTTCAAATAAATAAAATAATGCGGCCGCTGAATGTTCAGCGGCCGTTTTTGTTTACGCAGAAAACGATTTTCTGATCGCGTCCATGTTTTGTCCGTACACCTCGGGTTTATCGACGGATCCGCCTTTGAATACGGCTGATCCAGCAACCAAAACATCCGCGCCGGCCTCGACCAATTTCGGTGCTGTTTTTGGATCTACACCGCCGTCGATTTCAATATGAACAGGACGATCACCGATCATGCTGCGCAGTGCGCGCACTTTATCCGTCATATCGATAAATTTTTGACCACCAAATCCTGGGTTAACGGTCATCACGCAAATCAGATCGACCATGTCGAGCAGATGTTGAACAGATTCCGCTGGTGTTCCAGGGTTTAATGCAACACCTGCTTTCATCCCTGCCGCCTTGATTGCTTGAACCGTTCGATGAATGTGTGGCCCTGCCTCGATATGGGCGGTCAGGACATCAGCACCCGCATCAGCATAGGCATCAATATATGGGTCCACTGGAGCAATCATTAGGTGAACGTCCATCACTGTTTTCACATGTGGACGGAATGCTTTTACCGCAGGTGGACCGAAGGTCAGGTTAGGAACAAAATGCCCATCCATGACATCTACATGAACCCAATCCGCACCTTGATCTTCGATTGCACGGATTTCAGCACCGAAATTTGCAAAATCTGCTGACAAAATTGATGGGGCAATTTTAACTGAACGATCAAATGCCATGATGCACTCCAACTGGTGATTTTCTGCGTGCATAATAGGCTTATCCCTTGATGTCGAGTGCGTGCGTATTTTCGAAAGCGAAACTTGGATTGTCCTTCGTGCATTTTCAAATTATAGCATGCCCAACATTTATTGGGAGAATCCGACATGTCGAACGAACAATTGGAAGTAGCAATTGAATCCGCATGGGAAAATCGCGATGCGATTACACCTGCCACGCAGGGTGAAACACGTGAAGCGATCGAAGATACACTGAATGCGCTGGACAGCGGTTCATTGCGTGTTGCGCAAAAGTTGGATGATGGTTCATGGCACGTGAATCAGTGGGCCAAAAAGGCGGTTTTGTTGGGTTTCCGTATTAAAGACATGGAAATTCAAACTGGTGGACCCCAAGGCGGCGGCTGGTGGGATAAGGTTGATAGCAAATTTGTAGGTTGGGGTGAAAACCAATGGAAGGCCGCAGGTTTCCGCGCGGTACCAAATTGCGTTGTCCGCAAATCCGCATTTATCGCACCTGGCGTTGTTTTGATGCCGTCCTTTGTGAACCTTGGCGCATACGTTGACGAAGGAACCATGGTTGACACTTGGGCAACTGTTGGATCATGCGCACAGATTGGTAAGAATGTGCACCTATCTGGCGGTGTTGGCATCGGTGGTGTACTTGAGCCTATGCAAGCTGGGCCAACAATTATCGAAGACAACTGTTTTATCGGCGCGCGTTCAGAAGTTGTTGAAGGCTGTATCGTTCGCGAAGGTTCTGTTTTGGGAATGGGTGTTTACATCGGCAAATCAACCAAGATCGTTGATCGTGAGACAGGTGAAGTTATGTATGGCGAAGTACCACCATATTCGGTTGTTGTGTCCGGTTCGATGCCATCAAAGAACGGAATTAATCTATATTGCGCTGTAATTGTGAAGCGAGTTGACGAACAAACACGCAGCAAAACAGGTATCAACGAATTGTTGCGCGACTGATGCTTGATGTGTGGGTCCTTTAATTAAGATCCACAAATTGCATTGCTAGCGATCGAAATCAAAAGGCGCCCAAAAATGGGCGCCTGTTTTTTATTCTACTACGCGAACCGCGCCTTGGGCCGCAGAGGTTGTCAGTGCCGCGTATGCCTTTAGCGCAGTTGTCACTTTACGTTTACGTGGCTTTGATGGTTTCCAACCGTGTGCCTCTTTCGCGACGCGGCGCTCTGCCATCACTTCATCTGAAATGACTAGGTTGATCGACCGGTTTGGAATATCAATTTCGATAGTGTCACCATGTTCCACCAATGCAATTGCGCCACCTTCGGCCGCTTCGGGCGAGACGTGACCAATCGACAAACCAGACGTCCCACCAGAGAAACGTCCATCTGTCACCAATGCACATGCCGCACCTAGTCCTTTTGATTTCAGGTAACTGGTTGGGTACAGCATTTCCTGCATTCCGGGGCCGCCACGTGGACCTTCGTAAAGGATCACAACCACGTCGCCTTCTTTTACCTTACCTGTCAGAATGTCGTTCACGGCATCATCTTGGCTTTCTACAACATATGCAGGGCCTGAAAACTTCAGGATGCTTTCGTCAACGCCTGCAGTTTTCACGATGCAGCCGTCTTCTGCAATGTTGCCGAACAAAACAGCAAGACCACCATCCTGAGAAAAGGCATTTTCTTTGTCGCGGATCACGCCACCCGCGCGGTCCATATCAAGTGTGGTGTATTTGTTGGATTGCGAGAATGCTTGTGTCGTGCGCACGCCACCGGGTGCAGCACGATAAAAATCATGCACTTCGGGATTGTTTGTGCGCATGACATCCCAGTTGTCCAATGCATCGCCCATTGTTGGTGAGTGCACAGTTTTGGTATCGCGATGGATCAATCCCGCACGATCCAATTCGCCCAAGATTGCCATGATGCCACCCGCGCGGTGGACATCCTCCATGTGAACATCACTTTTGGCTGGTGCGACTTTACTTAGGCATGGAACCTTACGCGACAATCTATCGATATCTTCCATGGTAAAGCCGACCTCACCTTCGTAAGACGCCGCCAAAAGGTGCAGAACCGTGTTCGTTGATCCGCCCATCGCAATATCCAGTGCCATCGCATTTTCGAAGGCCTCGAATGTGGCGATATTGCGGGGCAGTGTGCTGGCATCATTTTGCTCATAACAGCGACGTGCAAGATCAACGATGCGTTGACCGGCCTCGAGGAACAGCGCCTTACGATTAGAATGCGTTGCAAGCGTTGAACCATTTCCTGGAAGGGATAATCCCAAAGCTTCGGTCAAACAGTTCATCGAGTTCGCTGTGAACATACCAGAGCATGATCCACAAGTTGGGCACGCAGCCTCCTCAATCTGTTGGACCTGTTCATCTGTGTACTTATCGTCCGCGGCAGCAACCATTGCGTCGACAAGGTCAAGTGCGATTTCCTTGCCATCAATTACAGCTTTGCCGGCTTCCATTGGACCGCCAGACACAAAAATTGTTGGGATGTTCAGGCGCATTGAGGCCATCAACATACCCGGTGTGATTTTGTCACAGTTTGAAATACAAACCATTGCGTCGGCACAGTGGGCATTCACCATGTATTCAACTGAATCTGCGATGATTTCACGGGATGGAAGCGAATAAAGCATGCCGTCATGGCCCATTGCGATTCCATCATCAACAGCGATGGTATTGAATTCCTTGGCAACACCGCCTGCGGCCTCGACCTCGCGGGCAACCATTTGGCCTAGATCCTTCAGGTGCACGTGACCTGGGACGAATTGAGTAAATGAATTGACGATTGCGATGATTGGTTTGCCAAAATCGCTATCTTTCATGCCTGTTGCGCGCCACAATCCGCGGGCGCCTGCCATGTTACGACCATGGGTAGAAGTTCTTGAACGATACATTGCTTGATCTCCTTCGTTGAAACCAGAAACAAAAATCTATGCTTGAACGCAAGCCCAATAGGAAAAAAATGCGCATGAAATTGACATTTTGAAGGTTTGCATTCTCCAATTGGCATGGTTACATCGGAGTGAAACCCAATAAGGCCGCCAAAATGTCAGAAAAACGCGAAAAAAAGCCAAAGAAACATCAGGTTTACACTTTGCTTGTTCAGGTGGGCCGTTCACAGAATGATGGCCTACCCAAAAAGGCGACGGGTGCGGCGTTGATTTGTTATTCAAGTGGTGTGGACGAGGCAGAGGCGGTGCGAGAAACGGTTGCAATTTTGAAACAGGCCGAATTAGCACCACTGGATGTCACTGGGTATGGAACCTTGGACGAACGTTTGTCAGGGGGGCATGAGATTGACGATGCCGAGATCGAGCTTATGAACCGAGCTCTTGAGGAAAACTCTGTAATTGTTGCGCAGATGACGCCCTTTTTCGGTGATGAAGCACAATCGGGGACAGAGCATTGAGTAAGGTCATTTTCCTTGACCTTGACGGAACGCTGACGGACGCGGGCCCTGGCATCAAAAACTGTTTTAATTATGCCTTGGAACGAATGGGATTGCCAGAAATCAGGACGAATAACGATTGGATTGTTGGTCCGCCCTTGTGGGACAGCTTTGCCAAAGTGGGCGTTGCAGACGACCACCTTGATCACGCTGTTGACCTATATCGTGAAAGGTACCGTGATATCGGGTACCTTGAAAACGCATTGTACGATGGTGTCCTTGATCAACTAAGTCGATTGAAAGATCATTCATTTACATTGTGCTTAGCCACATCAAAAGCAGAAGAATACGCCGTTAAAATAACCGCACATTTTGGCATTGATCGATATTTGGACCATCAATTTGGATCCGAACTTGATGGAA
>CAXACF010000056.1:0-7800 GCA_963967125.1 uncultured Rhodobacterales bacterium
TGATCTTAATCGTTACGATGGCACGGATACCGTTAATGGTGGTGACGGAAACGACTTGCTCTGGATTGGTGATGGAGACACCGCCACTGGGGGCTCTGACAGCGATACTTTTGTGATTGAAGTAAATATCTACGATCCAAATTATGAACCTATCGCTATCACGGATTTCAATCGTAATGAGGATACAATCGAAATCGGTGTCTTCAGCTGGCCGCTATCAGCACCAATCGATCAAAATAGAATGAATACTGAGTTGGATTTCGATGCGAGACAAACGCTCATTAATGTTGATGATGAAGTCGTCGGGAAATTGGATGGGCTTTTTGTGGGGATTGATGATCGTATCACGCTTACTCATCGAAATTCGCTGGGGCAGCACAGTCTTGACCAATTCACGTTAGGCAGCTGACGCTTTGAACTCTCAATAAATAATCAAAGTGATAATTAAAAGCTACTCCCCCGTGTAGTATCCCTATAGTTATTATAGGTATCCCAAAGGTTACTTATGGGATTCGTGTGTCACAATGATGATATTGGTTGGAATGATGTCAATCGCGGGGGTTTTGGCCTTTTCTGGCGGGATCGGTGGATTTGATATTTTGGGATCAACTGACGAAGAGGCCGCCGATCAGGCGACGCCACCAACAGAGGCAGGGGAGGATCAAGGTCCCGAACCCGATGCGGATACCGTGATAAGCGGTGGGAACAACGTGGATCATATGTCAGGATCTGCCTACGACGATCTGGTCTATTTGGATGCGGGCGATGATTTCTTTGACGGCAAGCAAGGCAATGCGGATGCGGGTGATGACACCATCCACGGCGAAGATGGAAACGACACAATCCGCGATAGCCGAGGATCCGACATTTTGTACGGCGATAAGGGACGGGACGTGTTGAATGCTGTGGATCATGCTGATCATATGGGCGCAGACACATTGATTGGTGGTACGGGCAAAGACATCCTGCAAGGTGATGTCGGTGACATCATGATGGGCGGTGGTGATGTCGATCAATTTGAAGTGTTCCTTCAAGATTACGGTGATGCCGCAGATGACTGTGTTCATATTTTGGATTTCGAACCAGAAAAGGACAAGTTGGTGATCCGCTTTGACGAACCGATTGAGCAGGCTGCAAACCCAGATCGTGTGATCATGACATATGACAGCAGAGCGGATGCAACCAGTGTTTATGCCGATGGTCAAAAGATTGCCGAAATCTTTGGCGTTTACCCCAACGAGTTACAGGATTTTTATCTTGGCAATTTTTCTCGTCTTGCCTAAGTTGTCTCACGACAGGTACAATGCGCAGGAGATAAATCTTGGTATTGGCCGAATTATCACACTTATACCTTGACGAATTGTGAAATTCTTCTTAACTGCGAGTTCTCGTATGAGAATCAATAAGCGTATAGTGCGCGATCACCTTATCAGCTATAGCCCTTGGTAGACCAAGGGCTTTGTTGTGAAAAAAGGTTCTGGAACGACGGAACCGCAACGAAAGGAACAGAACGTGGCTCGTATTGCCGGCGTAAACATCCCAACAGCAAAGCGTGTCCCAATCGCTTTGACATATATCACAGGTATCGGACATACCTCAGCGAAACAAATCTGCGAAGCAGTGAACATTGATATGACACGTCGTATTAATGAATTGTCAGACGCAGAGGTGTTGTCAATTCGTGAATACATCGACGCAAACTTCTCAGTAGAAGGTGATTTGCGCCGTGAAGTTCAAATGAACATCAAGCGTTTGATGGATCTTGGCTGCTATCGTGGTCTGCGCCATCGTCGTAACCTTCCTGTTCGTGGTCAGCGTACGCATACAAATGCGCGCACACGTAAAGGTCCAGCAAAACCAATCGCTGGTAAGAAGAAGTAAGGAGGGCTAGGAATATGGCACGTGATACACGTCGTGGTGGCAAGAAAAAGGTCTCCAAAAATATCGCAGCTGGTGTTGCACACGTAAATTCATCGTTCAACAACACCAAAATCTTGATCTCTGACGTTCAAGGTAACGCAATCGCATGGTCATCTGCGGGCACAATGGGTTTCAAAGGCTCTCGTAAGTCTACACCTTATGCCGCACAGATCGCCGCAGAAGACGCGGGCAAAAAAGCACAAGAGCACGGCGTGAAAACGCTTGAGGTTGAAGTGCAGGGCCCAGGTTCAGGTCGTGAAAGTGCGCTACGTGCATTGGCCGCAATTGGTTTCAACATCACATCAATCCGTGACGTAACACCAATCGCGCACAACGGCTGCCGCCCACCAAAGCGTCGCCGCGTATAATAAGTTTGTGAATGGGGCTGCAGATCCTGCCGCCCCATTTCCGTCATTTTTAATCCTCGGGTGCGTGTGTCTTTTGGACATGGGATACCGCTAGAATGGAGGGACGTATGATCCATAAAAACTGGGCAGAATTGATTAAACCTGCACAACTTGACGTAAAGCCAGGCAATGATCCATTGCGCCAAGGCACAGTGGTTGCAGAACCGCTTGAGCGTGGTTTCGGCCTTACACTAGGCAACGCGCTGCGCCGCGTATTGATGAGCAGCCTTCAAGGTGCCGCCATCACATCAGTGCAAATTGACAATGTTCTGCACGAGTTTTCATCAGTCGCAGGCGTTCGTGAAGACGTCACAGACATCGTATTGAACCTAAAAGGTGTTTCATTGCGCATGGAAGTGGAAGGCCCAAAGCGCCTTTCAATCAATGCAAAAGGTCCTGGTGTTGTCACAGCTGGTGATATCTCGGACAGCGCAGGCATTGAAGTCCTGAACAAAGATCATGTGATCTGTCACCTAGATGACGGCGCAGATGTATACATGGAACTGACTGTGAACACTGGCAAAGGCTATGTTCCTGCAGACAAAAACAAACCAGAGGACGCGCCAATCGGCTTGATCCCGATCGATGCGATCTATTCACCTGTTAAGAAGGTCTCATACGACGTTCAAAAAACACGTGAAGGTCAGGTTTTGGATTACGACAAACTGACGATGAAGGTTGAAACAGACGGTTCGATCACTCCTGATGATGCAATCGCTTTCGCGGCGCGCATCCTTCAAGATCAATTATCAATCTTTGTGAACTTTGACGAACCAGAATCTGCAAACCGTCAGGACGATGATGATGGTCTTGAGTTCAACCCGCTGCTACTGAAGAAAGTGGACGAGTTGGAATTGTCAGTGCGCTCTGCAAACTGCCTAAAGAACGACAACATCGTTTACATCGGCGATTTGATCCAGAAAACAGAGGCAGAGATGCTTCGCACACCAAACTTTGGTCGCAAGTCATTGAACGAGATCAAAGAGGTGCTTTCTGGTATGGGGCTTCACCTTGGCATGGACGTCGAGGATTGGCCACCAGACAACATCGAAGATTTGGCGAAGAAGTTCGAAGACAACTTCTAAGTCCTGTGCGCCGCGGCAACGCGGCGCGACCAATGCCCGAAAGATCGGGGAAAAACTGGGCACATGCCCCAAGGAGAGCGGCTGACACGCATCGACCGCCAGACAAAGTAAAAGAAAGTTAGGAGACTAAATTATGCGTCACGCACGTGGTTACCGCCGCCTAAACCGTACACATGAACACCGCAAAGCATTGTGGGCGAACATGGCTGGCTCACTTATCGAACACGAACAAATCAAAACAACTTTGCCCAAGGCAAAAGAGCTTCGCCCGATCGTTGAAAAACTGATCACATTGGGCAAGCGCGGCGATCTACACGCACGCCGCCAAGCACGCGCACAGTTGAAAGAAGACCAGTACGTCACAAAACTATTTGATATTCTTGGCCCACGCTACGCAGAGCGTCAGGGTGGCTACATCCGCATCATGAAAGCGGGCTTCCGCTATGGTGACATGGCGCCAATGGCGATCATCGAATTCGTTGATCGTGACGTTGACGCAAAAGGCGCCGCAGACAAAGCACGCGTCGCAGCAGAAGAAGCCGCAGACGAATAAGCGGATATACGATCTAATTTACTAAGGCCCCGGCAATCTGTCGGGGTTTTGTCGTTTTTGGGCATGATGTTTTGACCGCTCTGGGCTGATAATTTCACTGACGGAGTGCGATATGACGATATTGAATACGATACCCGAAAAATTTGTCGGCCCCTCAGCATGGGTGGGCACAGATTTACAGTCGCGTCAAAGCGAATGGTTATATACCTTAACTGCTGATGACATTTCTGAAATTGAACATGCGGCGCGGCATTTTCTTTCACTTGGGCGCGATGTGGGGGAAATCACGGCCCACGATTTCCCATTGCTACAATTCTCCGATCACTTGCAGAACATGTCAGAAAAACTGCTGCGCGGTATCGGGGTCGAGGTTATCCGCGGATTGCCCATCAAATTATACTCACAAGAAATGGCAGCCGCCATTTTTTGTGGCATTGGCGCGCATCTGGGGCCCGCGCGCTCCCAGAATGCGGCGGGGCATATTTTGGGGCATGTACGTGACATTGGTGCGGACCCGAATGATCCTAACGCGCGGATTTATCAAACCAGCGCACGGCAAAGTTTCCATACAGACAGCGCGGATGTCGTCGCGCTAATGTGTTTGCAGGATGCGAAAGAGGGGGGCGATAGTCTTTTGGTCAGTGCCGAGACGATCTACAATGAAATGCGTGTGACACGACCTGACCTATTGGCATTGCTGTTTGATCCGATTGCTACAGATCGCCGTGGCGAAGTGCCAGAGGGCATGGAACCCTATATGACCATCCCGCCGTTTAGCTGGCATGACGGGCGATTAACGGTGTTTTATCAACGCCAATACATCGACAGTGCGCAACGCTTTCCAGAGGCCTTGCGGCTGACACCAGAACATGTTGAGGCATTGGATTATTTTGACGAATTGGCAAACGATCCTGATTTACATATCAAAATGCGCTTGATCCCGGGCGATATGCAATTCGTTTACAATCACGCACAATTGCATGACCGCACGGGATATGTGGATTGGCCTGAACCCGAAAATCGCCGTCATTTATTCCGTTTGTGGCTGTCGATGGCGGGGGATCGTGAATTGCCCGAATGTTTCAAACAGCGTTATGGCTCGATTACCGTCGGCGATCGCGGTGGCATTATCACCTCGGCCACACGCCTGCATGCGCCGCTTGATTGATCCAATCTGATTTTCGCTATGTTCGGCCTGATGAAACTGGGTTAGGTTTTAGGGATGAACGATTTGTTTGCCCCTACCGCAACCGATACACCAAAGGGTCCCCAACCCTTGGCCGAACGCTTGCGCCCACGTGCGATTGACCAAGTGATTGGTCAGGCGCAGATTTTGGCCGCGGATGCGCCCTTGGGGGCGATGCTTGGGAACAAAAAACTTAGCTCGATTATTTTTTGGGGACCACCCGGTGTTGGTAAAACAACATTGGCGCGCCTGCTTGCGGATCACACGGATCTTCATTTCGTCCAGATCAGTGCAATTTTTACGGGTGTGCCCGATTTGAAAAAGGTGTTTGAGGCTGCGAAATTGCGTCACGCGAATGGACGGGGGACATTGCTGTTTGTTGATGAAATCCATCGCTTTAATAAAGCACAGCAAGACGGATTTTTACCGTATATGGAGGACGGCACAATCATCCTGGTCGGGGCGACCACGGAAAATCCATCCTTTGAGTTGAACGCAGCGCTTTTATCACGGGCGCAGGTTTTGGTGTTGGAGCGCCTTGGATCAGATGAATTGACCCAACTCTTGGAACGTGCTGAGGGGGAATTGGGGCTGACCCTGCCGTTGGACGCGGCAGCGCGCGAAACCCTGATCGCGATGGCGGATGGGGATGGACGCGCCCTGATTAATCTGGTGGAGCAGGTTCATTCGTGGCGCGTGGACGCCATGATCACCGATGTGGAATTGCGTAAACGCATGACGCGTCGTGCCGCGAAATACGACAAAAGCGGGGATTCACATTATAATCTGATTTCTGCCTTGCATAAATCCGTGCGCGGATCGGATCCTGATGCCGCGCTCTATTGGTTTGCGCGTATGTTAGAGGGCGGCGAAGATCCACGATACCTAGCCCGCCGCATTTTACGCATGGCGGTTGAGGATATCGGTTTGGCCGACCCGCAGGCGCAGGCGATTTGTATTGGCGCATGGGAAACATATGAACGCCTTGGTAGCCCCGAGGGCGAATTGGCATTATCACAGGCGGTCACTTATCTGGCATTGGCGCCGAAATCGAACGCGGGATACGCCGCATATAAGGCCGCGCGTAGTTTAGCACGCTCTCATGGCTCCGAAATGCCGCCCAAACATATCCTAAACGCCCCAACGCAGTTGATGGCGGATCAGGGGTATGGCGCCGATTATGCCTATGATCACAATGCAGAGGATGGGTTTTCGGGACAAAACTATTTTCCTGAAACGATGGAGCGTCCCAAGATTTATGATCCTGTTGAGCGCGGATTTGAACGGGACCTACGCAAACGCGTCGAATATTTTGAAAAACTGCGGGCCAAGCGGAACGCAAGCGATACCTAGGTGCGACGCTTGACAATTGGGGGCAAAGCGCACAAGGACGCGCCATGATGTATCTAATGATTGCCCTTGGGGGTGCACTTGGCGCTTTGGCGCGTTTTCTTGTTTCGGGATGGTTTGTCTTTCCGCTTGGCACGTTGGCCGTCAATCTTGTGGGATCATTTGTGATGGGATTGGCGTTTGTGTTTCTTAGCAGCCGTGGATTGGACCGTGTGATGTTTTTTGCGATGACCGGGTTCCTTGGCGCATTCACAACGTTTTCGGCATTTTCATTAGACGTCTTTAAACTGATCGAAACAGAGCGCATGGCAGATGCCATTGGGTATGTTGCGGTCTCGGTGATTGGGGCAATTGTGGCACTCTTCATCGGCGTATTTTTAGCCAAAGGAGTTTTGTCATGAGTGGCGTTCAACGCATCACGATTTCTGCCGAGGACGCGGATCAACGTTTTGATCGTTGGTTAAAGCGGTTGTTTCCACACCTTAGCCAAATTCGCATTGAAAAGATGTGCCGCAAAGGCGAGCTGCGGATTGATGGCGCGCGCTGCAAACCTGCAACGCGGATCGAAGCAGGACAAGAGGTACGCATTCCACCCATTCCCGCCCCCGAACACAGGGAAGAGCGCCCCAAGCAATCCCGCATTTCGGATCAAGATCGTCAGATGATCCAAGATGCGGTGATATACATGGACGATCATTTGATCGTTTTGAACAAACCCGCGGGCCTTCCATCCCAAGGGGGCAGCAAACAGGTGCGCCATGTTGATGGATTGGCCGAGGCCTTAAAATATGATCGCGATGAAAAACCACGTTTGGTGCATCGACTGGACAAAGACACGTCTGGTTTGTTGCTACTGGCGCGATCCCGTTCGGTCGCGGCAACCCTAAGTGATGCACTACGCCACCGCGAAACACGCAAAATTTACTGGGCCGCAGTCGCAGGTGTCCCAGTGCCCCAAATTGGGACCATCAAGTACGGCTTGCTGAAAGCGCCGGGACATGGTCGTGGGGGCGAGGGTGAAAAAATGATCTGCATTCACCCCCGTGATGTTCAAAAAACGGATGGCGCAAAACGGGCGCAAAGTGATTATTTCATGTTGTCACGTCTTGCGTCACGTGGGGCATGGGTCGCGTTGGTTCCCGTGACAGGGCGTACACATCAGTTGCGCGCGCATATGGCGGAAATTGGGCATCCGATCATCGGTGATGGGAAATATGGTGGGTCAGGTCAGGAAAATTTGGGCGATGGATGGGGCGCGCAATTTGGCGGGGACATCAGCAAGAAATTACACTTACACGC
>CAXACF010000057.1:0-7799 GCA_963967125.1 uncultured Rhodobacterales bacterium
CCTTATCATTTAATTTCCGATGACTTAAAAGAAAAATACAACACCGTATTTGTATCGATAAACAGGTGTTGAAAAAATTCGTGGGCACTGTGGGATGGTATTCCAACAGTTTAACTTGTTCCCGCATCTAAGTGTTTTGGAAAATCTAACACTTGGACCGCGACGCGCTCTTGGTCTGGATGAAAAAGCCGCAAATGAGCGTGCGATGCGGTATCTGGAGCGGGTGAAAATACCTGACCAAGCGAATAAATTCCCCGGTCAATTGTCAGGCGGTCAACAACAACGCGTTGCTATTGCGCGATCTTTGTGTATGCAGCCAAGGATAATGTTGTTTGACGAACCAACTTCTGCATTGGACCCTGAAATGATTGCTGAGGTTCTGGATGTCATGTCAGAATTGGCGAATGATGGAATGACGATGGTTGTTGTGACCCACGAAATGGGATTTGCCCGTCGCGTTGCAGATAAAATGGTGTTCATGGATCAAGGCCAGATTGTTGAAGTGGGACCGACAGAACAAGTCTTTGAAGCACCGAAATCAGAACGTTTTGCCGCGTTTATCCAGCAGATTTTAAATCATTAAGGGGTAAGTAATGAAACGAAATATACTCCTTTTGTCGGGTGCGTTGTTATTATCTGGCTGCTCTGGGAATTGGGGTTGGTATGTTGTTGATCCTCGCACGCCGAACGGACTAGCCAATCTCAAGTTTATGATGACTGGTGCCTACAACACCATATTAATGTCATTAACGGCGATCCTGATTTCTGTGATTGTTGGGCTTTTGATTGCCTTGCCGGGTCTTTCATCAAAGCCTTATTATCGCACGATAAACCGCACTTACGTAGAGGTTGTGCGCGCAGTGCCGATCCTCGTTTTGATCTTGTGGGTTTACTATGGTTTGCCGCAACTCACTGGTTTGACGTTGAATGTTTTTTGGGCCGGTGTATTTGCTCTTGCGTTGTCCGATAGTGCGTTTCAGGCTGAAATTTTCCGTGGCGGGATACAATCAATAGGTCGCGGTCAATACGAAGCGGCGCAGTCCATTTCGTTGAATTATCGTGACACAATGCGTTTTGTCATTCTTCCACAGGCAATTCGTCGTATCCTTCCTGCCTTGGGTAATCAACTTGTTTACATGCTGAAAATGTCCTCTCTTGTCTCTGTCATTGGGATGCAAGAATTAACACGTAAGGCGAATGAATTGGTGGTGACAGAATATCGTCCGCTTGAAATCTATACGATTTTGGTTCTGGAATACTTGGTCCTGATCCTGATTGTGTCGGCAGGTGTTCGTTGGTTAGAACGGCGCATGAACGCGGCGTACTGATCATGATTAATGATGATCTAACCAAAGGCCAAATTTCACATCATTTTCGCACTCTGGCTATTCCTGCTGCATTTGGGATGTTGTTTGCAACTCTTTACAATGTAGTTGATGTTTTCTTTGCAGGCATGTTGGGAACTTATGCCCAAGCGGGGCTTGCCATCGGCTATCAGGCGTTTTTCATAATGATGGCTGTGGGCTTTGGGCTTGGGTCCGCGCTTAGCGCGCTTATCAGTAATACCAAGGGCGGCAATGACCTATCGGGCACACAGAAATTTTCGTGTCAGGGGATAAGCTTCGGTGTGTTAGTTTCCATTTGCCTGGTTTGCATCGGTTGGTTCACTGGACCTTGGTTAATCCACTTAGTGTCCGAAGAGGGAAGCTATCGTGAGGCCGCTTTGGGGTATTTCACTTGGTTGTTGTTCGCGTTGCCCGCGTTTTTGCTTGCTTATGGGGCAAATGGTATCCTGCAGGCCAACGGGGATAGTGTTTCACTTCAGCGCGCTTTAACAGTGGCGTTTTTCGCAAACATTGGATTAAACCCGTTATTTATTTTTGGACTACCGAATGTATGGTCGGGGATGGGGTTTAATGGCATTGCTGCCGCGACGATTGTGTCGCAAACTGGTGTCGGGGTCTGGGTGCTGTATCGTGTTTTCAGTTTGCCATACATGAAAACTGGAATTCGGGATTTGTTTATTCCGAAATGGATAAGCTTTCTGGAAATCTGCAAACAAATGCTACCAACCACCGCTGCATTGATGGTGATGTTTCTATCTGGTTTTATCATTCAATTCGCGCTCAAAGGTTTTGGAGGTGAAGCGCTGGCCGCCTATGGTGCAGCATTGCGGATCGAGCAACTGTTGCTGCTACCGATTTTGGGTGTAACAGGCGCGCTTTTGCCAATTGCAGGTCAAAATTACGGCGCTGAAAACTACGATCGCGTTCGTGCTGCTGTATGGTTTTGCTGGAAAGTTGGGTTGGTCATGGCCGCAATTGCGTTGCCTGTACTATGGATTGGTAGTGCCACGGCCATGGGGGTATTCACAAACGATCCCAAGGTGATCGCAAATGGCGTAAGTTACCTACGAGTCGATGCATTGTTATTTCCATTCTACATGATGCTATTTTCGATTAACTCTGTCTTACAGGCTCTCAAACAACCTGTTTGGACACTTTGGATCAGTCTATATCGACAGGGTTTAGGTGTTGGTTTGTTTGTTTGGATTTTTATCTATTACTTCGAATTAGGTGTTGTTGGTGTTTGGTTTGGCATTGCGGCTGCCGTGTTCACAGGATGGCTTCTGGCCTTAACTATTGTTGCAAGAGTGACAAAGAGCGCTATCGGCGGGCTTCGCTAAAGCGCCAAGCATACGGAGGGCCGTGCGTCGTGAAACAATCCAACAATTGGTACCTCGAATTGCTTTTTGGTATGCGAGATATGTTGCCAATGTCGGTCGCGGCCGCAACTTATGGCCTTGCCTTTGGGCTTCTTGCGACGCAGTCAGGGTTCAACATATTTCAAACGATCACCATGAGCGCATTGGTATTTGGTGGCTCCTCACAGTTGGTTGCGATGGAGCAATTGTCCGTTGGTCTTGGCGCCGCCTCAGCCATATTGGCAGGAAGCGCCCTCAACATGCGGATTTTGCTTGTCACTGCAACCATGCGAAACGTGTTGGCGGCGCGTCCTTGGTGGCAGGTTGGCTTGGGAACATTTTTTGCAACCGATGCGTCTGTTGCCTTAATGCAATCCGCAAAACCACGAAACATGACGACAAGTTATTGGTATTTCTTTGGTGGGGGCGCGTCCCTTTATGTTATTTGGATTGCGGTTACCGCCATCGGTGCGGTTGTCTCAAGCGGCGTCCCCAATCCGCAGGCCATCGGACTTGATTTTGCGATTGTTGCGATTTTTGTGGCAACCCTGCCTGGCATGTGGCGCGGTACGACGGATGTTTTGCCTTGGTTACTTGCAAGTGGCATCGTTTTGATTTGGGGCACGCTTTTCCCTGAATATGCAAGTTGGGGGCTAATTGGGGGGGCAATGATTGGTGCTCTTTGCGCGGGTTTAAAGAATGAACACTGAAATTTGGGTGACCATCATCGGGCTTGGCGTTGTCAGTTTTGCCATTCGACTAACTGGATATCTTTTGGCCTCTCAAATTCCGCAAGACGGGATGTGGGCGCGCGCACTGCAGGCGTTGCCCGGTTGTCTTATTGTGTCTTTGGTATCTTTGATGATGTTAAACGGTACGATGTTAGAATGGATATCGGCTGTGATGGTTTTGGCAATTGCTGCAATTACCCGAAAACCCACTTTGGCTATGTTCGCTGGAATGGTGATTATTGCAGCAATGCGGTTCACCGCAGCCTAGTGCGCACAATAATAATTACGCTTTTATGAATCAGATTAAGCGACACGATTGATCATTCATCCGAAAACTGCATTATCCGACCGCAAGAGTGTGATGGAGAGCAAAAGGCGATGACAAAGATAAATTGGGATGAAAGCGCTGAACTGGACAAATTAGCAGAACTGTCAATCAAGACAGGCGTAGCATTGCAGCCAGGACAGGACCTTATCATCACCGCCCCGATTGAGGCCGCGCCACTTGTGCGTAAATTGGCGCATCACGCATACAAAGCGGGTGCAGGGATTGTAACCCCATTTTATACCGACCCAGAGGTGGTTTTGGCCCGCTATAAAAACGCAAACAAAACGTCTTTTGAGAAAGCAACAGATTGGTTGTTTGATGGGATGGCAAATGCGTTTGATAACAATACTGCCCGTTTGGCGGTTGTTGGGGATGACCCAATGCTCTTGGCCGAACAAAATCCGGAAGATGTCGGACAAGCCAATAAAGCCGTTTCAAAGGCTTCATCATCCGTCCGCGAGAGGATCACGCGTTTTGATGTCAATTGGAACATAATTGCTTGGCCAGGGACACAATGGGCGAAACGCGTTTTTCCGGACCTAAGTGATGAAGACGCACAAATCGCCTTGGCTGATGCAATTTTTGCTGCATCACGTGTCACGGTGCCTGATCCAATTTCTGCGTGGGATGAACACAATAAACGTCTTCGTGAACGTACGAATTGGCTAAACGCGCAGAATTTTGCGGCATTGCATTTTTATGGCGATGGCACAGATTTGACGGTCGGGCTTGCGCAGGATCATGAATGGATGGGCGGCGCATCGGTCGCGCGAAATGGCGTGACATGCAATCCAAACATCCCAACAGAAGAGGTGTTTACGACACCGCATGCCTCACACGTGAACGGTCACGTGAAATCAACCAAGCCACTGTCACATCAGGGGACTTTGATCGAAGATATTTCTGTCACATTTAAGGACGGTATGATTACAGACGCAAGTGCATCAAAAGGTGAAGAGGTCTTCTTAAAATTGCTTGATACGGACGAGGGCGCAAGACGCCTGGGCGAGGTTGCGCTTGTTCCGCATGGCTCTCCGATTTCGCAAAGTGGTCTATTATTTTACAACACATTGTTCGATGAAAATGCGGCCTGTCATATTGCGCTTGGACAGTGTTACTCCAAATGCTTTAAGAATGGATCAAAGCTATCGCAAGAAGAAGTCGTTGCACGTGGTGGTAATAGCAGCATGATCCATGTGGATTGGATGATTGGATCCGGGGCGATCAATATTGATGGCTTGGATTCCGATGGAAATAAGATCCCAGTGTTTCGAAATGGCGAGTGGGCCTTGAACGATTAACTTATTGGTTTGTTGAAAAATACAAAAACAGTACGTGAATAGAATTTGTGGATCTAAATACGCACTGCCCGGTGGCCTGAGTGCGCCTGTTGTCGTGACAATTCAGAAGCTATTTATTGAAGGTCTTATCCGGGGTCCTAGGTTTAACTCATGATCCTACTACGTGTTAATAATGTCGCCAAAAGCTTTGAGACTGGTGAAGGAACACTCACCGTTCTACGTGGTGTGTCACTAGATCTGAATTCGGGAAAAAGTCTCGCGCTTACGGGCGAGAGTGGTTCTGGTAAATCAACGCTTTTGTATCTGATCGGGGGGCTTGATGTTCCGGATGAGGGTCGAATTGAAATCTTGGGTCAGGATATTGCAAACCTAGATGACCCACAGCGTGCGGCGCTGCGACGCGGAACCGTTGGTGTTGTGTTTCAGCAGTTCAACCTTATCCCGTCATTAAACGTTGCCGCGAACCTTTCGTTCCATGCACGTCTGTCGGGATCTGAGGACAAGTCGTGGACCGAGCATCTGGTCCATTATTTGGGTCTTGGGTCACTTTTGGATCGATATCCTGAACAACTTTCGGGGGGACAACAACAACGCGTCGCAATTGGACGCACCCTCGCGGCGCGCCCGGCGTTGGTATTGGCCGATGAGCCGACGGGAAACTTGGATGAGGCAACAGCAGATGTTGTGATGAACCTGTTATTGGAATTGGTTCAAGAATCCGGTGCGGGCCTTTTGATGGTGACGCATTCACTTCGACTGGCCAAAAGATTGGATCATCAGGTTCATTTGCAAGCGGGCCTAATCGCGTGATTAGAGCAGGCGCACACGCATTTTGGTCGCATTGGGCACGACATCAATTGCAGTTGGTGGTAGTCATAATTGGATTAGCGCTGGCCACGGGGTTATGGACGGGAGTTCAGGCGATTAATGCCGAAGCACGAGCAAGCTATGATCGGGCAGCGACCACGTTGGGGCAAACCCAATTTGCGCAAATTACACGAAATGATGCACCACTCAGGATCAAAGATTTTGTCATGCTGCGCAGGGCAGGCTGGTTGGTTTCCCCAGTTGTGCGGGGAACTTTAAGGGGAACTGGGATTGAGGTGGTGGGGTTTGACCCATTTACCGCACCAATAAACACCACATTTCCTGATTTAAGCGGTGACGGAGATCTAAGTGAATTTTTGTCGTCTCCGGGGATTATATTTGCTCACCCTGACACGGTGGAGCTGTTGCCAGAAAACTTACCGCCCGTGCGCATATTGAAGACTGTTCCACCAGGTCAGATAATTACGGATGTCTCAATCGCAATGTCGCTTCTAAACAGGGACACCTTGTCATCCATTCTTGTTCTTGACGTTCAATCAGAACGGCGTTTATCGCTGAACGATGTGAACGCTGAATATATAATCACGGAACCAACACAGCGCTCAGATATGGCAAGGCTTACTGATAGCTTTCATCTAAATTTGACAGCATTTGGATTGTTATCTTTCGCCGTGGGTTTGTTTATCGTTTATTCCGCCATTGGTCTTGCTTTTGAACAGCGCCGGGCTCTTTTCCGAACGTTGCGCGCATTGGGGCTTTCACGGCGCAGCTTGATGTATCTGCTTGCGTCAGAAGCTTTGGTACTCGCAACTCTTGGCGGTGGGGTAGGTGTGGTGTTGGGATACATTATGGCAGCCGCATTGTTACCAGGTGTGGCCGCAACGCTGTCAGGTCTTTACGGTGCGTCGGTATCAGGTAGCCTAAGCCTTAATCCTTTTTGGTGGTTGATTGGTTTTGGAATGGCCTACCTTGGCGCTGCCGTTGCGGTTTCTGGCAACCTTTGGCAAATGTCTAGGTTGTCCATATTGGCACCTGCTATGCCACGTGCGTGGCTGCGTGCAGGTGCAAATACTGCACGGTTGCAGGCAATCGTTGGATCTTTCCTCATCCTTCTTGCTATCTTGCTTGGTATTTTTGGGGAAAGTTTAATCGCAGGCTTTGCCTGTCTTGCTGCAATGCTGTTAGGGGCAGCTCTCTTGGTGCCATTGGCCCTGATGTCGATTGTATCGCTCTTGTCGCGCAGTTCCCGAGGCGTCATTTCGCAGTGGATATGGGCAGATACGCGACAGCAAATTCAACCTATGTCGCTTGCTTTAATGGCACTTATGCTGGCGCTTGCCGCAAATGTTGGCGTGTCCACAATGGTCGGATCATTTCGTTCTACTTTCACGGGTTGGCTCGATCAACGCTTGGCTTCTGATCTTTACATCACAACACGCACTCCAGCAGAGGCGGTTGCTTTCCAAGAATTTGTGAGCGCTGACGTAGAAAGCATCTTACCAATCGTATCGGCCGATGTGCGCTTGGCTGGATCGCCAGGACAGGTTTTCGGAATTAAGGATCATGAAATTTATCGCGCACATTGGCCATTGCTTGAATCTGTACCTGATGTCTGGGACCGAGTGGCACAAGGCGACGGTATTCTTGTGAATGAACAGTTGGCCCGCAGGGAACAATTGTGGACGGGGAACACATTGCAACTTGCAGCCGATTTTCAATTTGAAATCGTTGGCGTGTATTCTGATTATGGTAATCCTGCAGGGCAGGCATTTATAAATTATGAGATATTTGAAAAACGCTATCCAGATATCACGCCATTACGGTTCGCCCTAAACGCAGATAATCCATCATACCTACGCAACAAGATTGTTGTCGGGTTTGGATTGCCACGTGACAACACAATTAAT
>CAXACF010000058.1:0-7783 GCA_963967125.1 uncultured Rhodobacterales bacterium
TTTCCTCATCTGGGAATTTTTTGATGATTGTCGGCCTTCAGATGTTGGTTGGAAGTCTGACTTTATGGGTTCCTGCGCTGATGCTTGAAACGCCGACTGTCGTTTGGACGAACGCCTTCGTATATGCGTTTATTTATACAACGCTTGTGCCAGGACTTTTGGCAACTCTTGTTTGGTTTATTTTGGTTGATCGGATTGGTGCGGTGCGCGCGTCAACATACCACTTTCTTAATCCATTTTTTGGGGTCGCGATTGCGGCGGCGATACTTCGTGAAGGATTATCAACCCTCGATATCTTGGGTGTCGCTATTGTTGCAGGTGGAATTTTGGCCGTCCAACTCGCGAAACGATCCTAGCCGATCATCCCCTGATTTTCACCAATTTGACCACGGTGAAGCAGCATGTGATCCAAAATGACACATGCCATCATCGCTTCGGCGACAGGAACCGCCCGAATGCCAACACATGGGTCATGTCGTCCCTTTGTGACGACTTCGATCGGTTCACCATTTTTCTTGATCGAATTTCTTGGTGTCAGAATTGAAGATGTGGGTTTTACAGCAAATCGAACAATCAGGTCTTGGCCTGTGGAAATTCCGCCCAGGATACCGCCAGCGTGATTAGAGCCGAAATAATGACCATTGTTGCCCATGTAAATTTCATCGGCGTTTTCGGACCCTGTTAGGGCCGCGGCCGCCATCCCATCGCCAATCTCAACGCCTTTTACAGCATTGATCGACATCATGGCTGCCGCAAGATCGGTATCTAACTTACCGTAGATGGGTGCGCCCAAGCCAGCAGGGACGCCACGTGCAACAACCTCGATTACGGCCCCAACAGAGTCGTGGGATTTGCGCAGTTCGTCTAAGAAAATGGCCCAGTCTTCCGCCGCCTCTGCATCAGGTGTCCAAAATGCATTTCTTTCTATTTCGTCCCAATCAAAATTATCACGGTTGATGGTTTTGGGACCAATTTGGGTCATGTAGCCAGTGATTTGAACGTCAGGGCACAATGATTTGATTACTTCACGTGCAACGCCACCTGCTGCAACCCGCGCGGCCGTTTCGCGCGCCGACGATCGACCGCCACCGCGATAGTCGCGAATGCCGTATTTTTGCCAATAGGTGATATCGGCATGACCTGGGCGAAATGTCTCGGCGATATCGCCATAATCTTTTGATCGTTGGTCGGTGTTTTTGATCATCAGCTGAATGGGTGTTCCCGTAGACACACCATCAAAAACACCGGACAGAATTTCAACTTCGTCTGGTTCGCGCCGCTGCGTAGTGAATTTGTTTTGTCCTGGCTTTCGCTTGTCCAACCAATGTTGGATCATCGCTGCATCAACCGCCACGCCAGGCGGGCACCCGTCAACAGTTGCACCGAGTGCAGGACCATGGCTTTCACCCCAAGTGGTGACGCGAAATAAATGTCCAAAACTGTTCATACTCATTTTGATGCTCCTTGCTCTGGGACTAAGTAATTCCACAACATTCAAGGTGCAAGGTATTCTT
This sequence comes from uncultured Rhodobacterales bacterium, assembly GCA_963967125.1. Lineage (GTDB taxonomy): Bacteria > Pseudomonadota > Alphaproteobacteria > Rhodobacterales > Rhodobacteraceae > HIMB11. Next base: position 1,515 of record CAXACF010000058.1, read on the forward strand.
CTAATTGCTTGAGGCATCAGAAATGCGATTGAGTTTTATTTCCCTTGTCTTTGCCCCAGTTGCACACTACGTTCGGCCTCACCTCGGGGTGCCTTTGGGCTGAGACGCATGTGCGGACCCGTTGAACCTGATCCGGGTAACTCCGGCGGAGGGAAGGTCCAGAAAACGTCTGGGTCCCCTCTTCACTAAGAAGGGAATGTTATGAAAAACACTTTACTTATCTCTACCATGTTGTCGGCAACTGCGGCATTCGCCGAAACACCAGTTTTGACTGTATATGCACCTGACTACTTTGCGTCTGAATGGGGTCCGGGTCCTGCAATTGAAGCCGAGTTTGAAAAAACATGCGGATGCGATTTGCAGTTTTCTGCAGGCGACTTACTACCGCGTATTATGCTAGAAGGTGGCTCCACCGATGCGGACATCGTCATAGGTTTGAACACCGATGTCACGAAAAAGGCACGTGAAACGGGATTGTTTGCGGAACACGGTCAAAACAATGCCGATTTGAAATTGCCAATTGAATGGACGGACGGCACCTTTTTACCATTTGATTGGGCCTATGTATCGTTCGTTTACAATGCTGGTAAAATGTCCACCATGCCATCCTCGTTCGAGGATTTGGTAAATCTGCCCTCTGACCACAAAATCGTCATTCAGGATCCACGCAGCTCGATTTCTGGGCTAGCGCTCGTTTTATGGGTTAAGGCAGTATATGGAGACAAGGCCGCGGATTATTGGACACGCCTGTCACCAAACATTTTGACAGTCACCAGCGGTTGGTCAGAGGCTTACGGTTTGTTCACAGAAGGTGAAGCCGATGTCGTGCTATCATTCAACACATCGCCCAGTTACCACATCGTCGCGGAAGAGGACGAAACTAAAAAAGCGGCAATTTTCGAAGAAGGCCATTACCCCTACTTTGAATTGGTCGCCAAAGTTTCATCAACGAATGTACCTGATGTGGCAGATGCATTTATGGATTTTGTGATGTCTTCTGACTTCCAGTCGATCATCCCTTTCACAAACTGGTCATACCCAGCTGCACAATCATCAGATGAATGGCCAGAGGTTTTTGCAAATCTACCTGCGCCCGCGAAGACCGTTTATTTTAATGAACAACAGGCGGCGGATATTCGAAATTCTGCGGTTGAGGAATGGCGCAACGCGTTGTCCAAATAAGTACAAGCATTTTGTATTTGCTTGTTTTCGCCATGCCCATTTTGGGCTTGGCGATTTACGGTGGGGTGGATTTGTACTTCACCGCGTCTGACATCGCTGCAATTAGGTTTACGGTTCTGCAAGCGATTTTGTCCGCGATATTAAGCGTAGCAGTGGCTATCCCCACGTCACGTGCATTGGCGCGCCAAAATTTCAAAGGGCGTGAAGTGCTAATTTCTATTTTGTCTGCGCCTTTCATATTACCTGTGATCGTCGCAATTAGTGGCGTGCTATTCATTTTTGGCCGCGAGGGTCTGTTCAACCAATTCCTTGGCTTACTTGGCCAAGAATCTGTGTCTATTTATGGCCTTTCTGGCATCTTGTTGGTGCATGTATTCTTTAACTTGCCACTTGCTATTCGGATACTGTTGTTTGGTTGGGGCGCAATCCCAATCGAACATCATCGAGTTGCACGCGGTTTAAATCTAAATGCTTGGGCCAGATTCAAAATCATTGAATTGCCGATGCTTGTCTCCCGCGTGCCTGCAGCAACGGCAATCATTTTTGTGATCTGTTTATCCAGTTTTGCAGTGGCACTGCTACTTGGCGGCGGACCACGAGCAACAACAGTCGAATTGGCAATTTATCAGGCATTTCGGTTCGATTTCGATATTGCCAAAGCGGGGCAACTCGCCCTCGTTCAGACGGGTTTCGCCGCTGCAGCAATCATTATCAGTTTTGCAGTGATGAAACGTTTGGACGTTGGCATAGGATATCTGCCAACCGAACCTATAGGTCATTCGCGCACCATGCGTTTGGTCGACCTTGGCATGATTTTAACGGTTTCAATTTTTATGTTGGCTCCAATCCTCGCGGTCATATATCGTGGGTTGCCTCATCTGGCTGAACTGCCAACTTCGGTTTGGAGTGCCGCCGCGACATCAGTTTTCATTGCACTGCCTTCAGCTGTGCTTTGTATACTCATCTCTGTTTCTATGGCTCACCGACTGGGTGAAAGTATCAGTATTTTGGCGCTGTCGATCTCGCCATTGGTCTTGGGCGTTGGTTTATTCGTTATAATTAGACCCTATATTAACCCTTTTGACGTTACTCTTTTGATTGTGGTGTTATTAAATGCGGTGTTGGCAGTTCCATTCACCTTGCGCCTCATCTTGCCTGAAATTCAAAAGAGCCGGTCAGACTTTGGGCGTTTATCCCGAACGATGCGTATGCCTGTTTGGGGAGTGTGGGCTTGGGTGATATTGCCACGCCTGTTTCAACCGCTTGGATTTTCGTTTGGCCTTGCACTTGCCCTTTCTCTTGGGGATTTGGGTGTGATTGTTTTGCTTGGCAATCCCGAGAATGCGACCCTGCCCTATCAAATCATGCAGTTACGCACAGGGTACAGGCTAGATGCTGCAGCAGGTGCATCGGTGTTGTTGCTTATGATGTGTTTGTTCGCGATTGTTACTTTCGATGGACTGGGACGTCGATATGCTAAGCATTAAGAACCTGAAATTTGGTCATGGATCGCATAATGTGGTTGCTGAGAATACTGTCTTTGGCAGTGGTATTTATGGGGTAATCGGCCCATCTGGATCGGGAAAATCTACGTTCTTAAATACACTGGCAGGTTTTCATAAGTGTGAATCTGGATCTGCAACGTTTGAAGATCGGGATTTGCTGACCCAAAGGGTCGAAGATCGACCAATCGCGATGTTGTTTCAGTCAAACAACCTATTTCCGCATCTTACGATTTTTCGCAATGTTGCACTTGCCATGACATCGCGGCGATGGCTGACAAAAGTTCAGCAACAGCATGTAAGTGATGCATTGGATCGCGTGGGGCTGTCAGGGTTTGAAAATCGTAAACCTGGTGAACTGTCAGGCGGCCAACAAAGTAGAGCAGCATTGGCACGCGTTTTACTTCAAAGAAAACCGATATTGTTGTTGGATGAACCCTTCGCCGCATTAGGGCCAGCAATGCGGAACGAAATGTTGGATTTGGTCAAAGAAATCGCAGAAACCGACAATCAAATCGTTTTATTGGTTACGCATTCCCCAGACGATGCGTTGCGGATTTGTGATCAGACCATCTTCGTCTCAAACAAACGGCTTTGGCTGGCTGGTGACACTAAAATTGCGTTGCAAAACATTCCAAGTGAGATGCAAGATTACTTTGGTTAAAGCACAAACCGACTTAGGTCCGCATCACCGCTAAGTTCACCAATGTTTTGCTGCACAAATGCCGCGTCCACAGTAAACGCTTCGCCGGATTTGTCAGGAGCCGAAAACGAAAGCTCCTCAAAAATCCGTTCCATTACGGTGTACAAACGGCGCGCACCAATGTTTTCGACGCTTTGATTTACGCGGGCTGCTATTTTCGCGATTTCACGAATGCCGCTGTCCTCAAATTCAACCGTTACGCCCTCGGTCTCCATAAGGGACGCATATTGACGTGTCAGTGCGTTGTCTGTTTCAGTCAAAATACGTATAAAGTCATCTTCGGTTAACGGACGCAATTCAACGCGAATTGGCAAACGCCCCTGAAGTTCCGGCAAAAGATCCGAGGGTTTCGCCACGTGGAATGCACCTGATGCAATAAACAATATGTGGTCGGTTTTGATTGGGCCGTGTTTTGTACTGACTGTGGTCCCTTCGATTAAGGGTAATAGATCACGTTGCACACCCTCACGGCTGACATCAGCACCTCTGGCATCGGCGCGTGCACAAACTTTGTCAATCTCGTCTAAAAATACGATGCCATTTTCTTGTACGGATTCTAATGCGATGCGCGTCACTGTTTCGTCATCCAACAGTTTATCGGCCTCTTCTCCGACCAACACATCATGGCTTTCGGCGACGGTCATTTTGCGTTTCACTGTGCGCCCACCAAAGGCTTTGCCAAATATATCGCCAATATTCATCATGCCCATTTGTGATCCCGGTTGCCCAGGAATGTCGAACATGGGCATTGGGTTTGCTGTTTCAGACACCTCAATTTCGATTTCTTGATTGTCTAATTCACCGTCCAGTAATTTGCGACGGAACATTTCGCGTGTGGCATCCCGCGCGTCTGGACCTGCGATCGCATCAATCACGCGGTCTTGGGCCTGCTTCAAGGCGTTTGCCTTCACGTCCTCGCGCATCTGGATCCGCGTAGAGTTTATGGCGGCGTCTACCAAATCCCTGATGATTTGTTCGACATCACGGCCGACATAGCCAACCTCTGTGAATTTTGTGGCCTCTACCTTGATAAATGGGGCATTCGCCAATTTTGCTAGCCGTCTGCTGATTTCGGTTTTCCCAACACCTGTTGGGCCGATCATCAGGATATTTTTTGGATACACCTCATCCTGCAGGTCCGCTGGCAATTGTTTGCGCCGCCAACGTGAACGCAATGCAACAGAAACGGCGCGTTTTGCATCGTTTTGACCAATAATAAAACGGTCCAACTCGGACACGATTTCACGAGGCGTAAGGTCAGTCATATTAAAGGCTTTCAACAGTAAGGTTGCCGTTTGTATAAACGCAAATTTCAGCAGCAATTGACATGGCTTTGGTTGCGATCGTGTGCGCATCCAGATCGCTGTCCATCATTGCGCGTGCCGCTGCTAGGGCAAAGTTGCCGCCAGATCCGATTGCTGCGATATCATGCTCTGGTTCAAGTACATCACCTGCACCTGTAATGATCAGCAGTAGATCGCCATCTGTCACGATCAACATTGCCTCAAGCTTTTGGAGGTATTTATCTGTACGCCAATCTTTGGCAAGCTCGACTGATGCACGGGCGAGTTGTCCCGGACTCGCCTCTAACTTTGCTTCAAGGCGTTCAAGAAGTGTGAATGCGTCGGCGGTGGAGCCTGCAAAACCCGCAATGACGTCATGACCGCCTGGGGATAATTTCCGGACTTTTCGCGCCGACCCTTTGATAACGGTTTGTCCAAGGCTGACTTGACCATCCCCTGCAATGACAACTTTGCCGTCCTTCTTTACGCCGACAATCGTCGTGCCATGCCATCCGGGAAATTCGTTATTATCCAAGGAACACTCTTTAATCTTAATGGTCGGAATAAGAGGCCTTATTCAAAGCCTCTTAGCTTTTCTCATCTACAGGTCAGATGTTTAGATTGAGTCTTCAATCCACTTTTGCAGGGCTGCTTTTGGTGCAGCACCTGCGCGATTTGAAATGACCTCACCATCTTTAAAAATGAACAGCGCTGGAATACCGCGTACGCCCATTGACATGGCCGCATTTTGGTTTGCATCTACGTCCACTTTGGCGACTTTTACTTTGCCAGCCATTTCATCTGACAACTCCTCTAGGATAGGACCGATTTGTTTACATGGTCCGCACCATTCTGCCCAAAAATCCACGACGACTGGGACATCTGAATTACGAACTTCTTCATCAAAGGTCGCGTCTGTTACTGCAACTGTTGCCATCTGGCTTCTCCTAAACATTGATTAATCAAGAAGTATGCAAGCCGCGTTCAAACGTCAAGATTTGCAAAGGTTAGTTTTCGCATCCAACAGCATGCGCTGCGGAATTTCCATGAATTTTGACTCGGATGTCCACAAAATACCCGTTTTGATAGCGTATTTCGGATAAAGCTGTTTGATAGCGTGTTCGTAGATCACCATTTGGTTCAAAATCCCAACGGGGATTTGATTGGCAGTCTTGGGGATTGCGCGGTTGGTTTTAAAATCTACAACGAAAACAGTTTCATCCTGCACTATTAGGCGATCAATGATCCCATGAAAGCAACTCTCAGAATATTCAGGCAGAACAGTAACAAAGGGGACTTCGGCAATGGCATCTTTTTCAAAGATCCATCTTAGATCAGGCGCGCCTAATACCTGTTTTGCACTTTCATAAGCGTGCAAGGCAATGTCATCATCAATCGGCTGTTCCAATTTAACGCGCAGATTTTTCGAAACTTGTGGCCAATTTTCCATCGATTGAACCGGCAGATTTTCAAGAAGTAGGTGAACATAAGAACCGTAATTTTTTGCGGTTTCGCTATCCCAATTTACATCACTGGGCAGAGCCTTTGACCCTGGTAGATCAGAGGGTGAAATGAAAACCGAACGCCCTTGTTGATTTA
>CAXACF010000059.1:0-7776 GCA_963967125.1 uncultured Rhodobacterales bacterium
ATCAAAACGGGTGGCGTTAAATTCTTCAGCGGTTAATAAACGAGGTGTCTGCATAATCAATTCCGGCTAACAAAACAAAGCGGGTGAAAGGTAACGGGCAACTAGGGCTTAACAAGCGCGTCAGTTTAGCGCAAACTGCTTTTTTGATACCAGTCTGGCTGTTACTTAGCGGGCTGATTATAACGCTGCAAACCAGCGCCGAATGTGCAAATTAAGAAGTCGCATATGAGCCCGAAAGACATTCACATCACCTTCGCGCATTGGAACCCTATCAACTGTCTGATGAATTGGAAAAGTTTCTGCATGATTTGGGCGCTGTTGGGGATGCGTGGGAAAAACTGTTTGATGAGACAATCGCAGGTCTGACATTTGATATCGACGGCCAAGATCTGAATATCGAAGCGACGCTAAATCTGCTGACCGAACAGGATCGCAGCAAACGCGAAATGGCCGCGCGCGAATTGGCGCGTGTCTTTGGTGAAAATATCCGCACATTTGCGCGTGTTCACAATACACAGGCAAAGGAAAAAGATATCATTGATCGCTGGCGCGGCATGCCAACCCCGCAAACAGGGCGCCACCTGTCCAACGACGTCGAGGCCGAAGTGGTTGAGGCACTGCGGGACGCTGTTGTGGCCGCCTACCCCAAGCTCAGCCATCGGTATTACGAATTGAAACGTAAATGGCTGGGACTTGATAAAATGCAAGTCTGGGATCGCAATGCGCCCCTGCCGATGGAAAGTGATCGCATCGTCGACTGGGATGAGGCCCGTGAAACAGTGATGAGCGCGTATGGCGCATTCGCTCCACGTATGGCCGCTTTGGCCCAGCCGTTTTTTGATAAAGGTTGGATTGATGCCCCTGTGAAACCGGGTAAAGCCCCAGGCGCATTCGCGCACCCCACCGTAACCGATGCGCATCCCTACATCATGTTGAACTATTTGGGCAAACCGCGCGATGTGATGACATTGGCCCATGAATTGGGCCACGGCGTGCATCAGGTGTTGGCCGCCGATCAGGGGGAAATGCTGTCATCCACTCCGCTGACATTGGCGGAAACGGCCTCTGTCTTTGGCGAAATGCTGACGTTCCGCACCATGCTGGACAAGGCCAAAGATCAACAGGAACGCAAAGTGATGTTGGCGGGTAAGGTTGAGGATATGATCAACACCGTTGTGCGTCAGATCGCGTTTTATGATTTCGAATGCAAATTGCATGATGCACGCAAATCAGGCGAATTGACCCCAGATGACATCAACGCATTGTGGATGTCTGTACAGGGCGAAAGCCTGGGACCAGCGTTTGAATTCATGGACGGCTATGAAACATTCTGGGCCTATATCCCGCACTTTGTCCATTCACCTTTCTATGTCTATGCCTACGCCTTTGGGGATGGATTGGTAAACGCGCTTTACGCGGTTTATCAGGATCAACCAGAGGGGTTCCAAGACAAATATTTCGACATGCTGCGCGCAGGCGGATCCATGCATCACAGCGATCTTTTGGCGCCCTTTGGGTTGGATGCAGCTGATCCGAAATTCTGGGACAAAGGTTTGTCCATGATCTCGGACATGATCGATGAACTTGAGGCGATGGAAGCATAATTTCGCGAAAAACGCCCTCGTCCATTGACTTTCGCACAATTCACGCAAAATCCCTGTGTATGGGGGTTTTGTCCATGTGGAAACAACTAGCGGTACTTATTTTTATGACACTTGCAACGCAGGTCGCGAGCTTTGAATTTGAAAGCATTGATGGCGGCAAAATTGATCTATCTGAATTTCAGGGGAAACCCGTTCTTATCGTGAACACAGCCAGCCGTTGTGGGTTTACAGGCCAGCTTGAAGGCATGCAAAAACTGCATGAAACCTATGGGCCCAAAGGTTTGGTTGTTTTGGCCGTGCCATCAAATGATTTTCGCCAAGAGCTGAAATCAGGCGAAGACGTCAAAGAATTCTGTGAGGTCACATATGGCCTGACCCTGCCCATGACCGACATCACATCCGTCAAAGGGGATAAGGCCCATCCATTTTATAAATGGTTGCAACGTGAACACGGGTTCAAACCACGGTGGAATTTTTATAAGGTGCTGCTGGACGCAGACGGGAATTATGTCGACAGCTATAGTTCAGTGACAAAACCCATGTCTGGCAAACTTACCCGCAAAATTGAAACGCTGCTGCGTTAACGCAAAACCATCGGTTGAACCAACCATTCCCGCAGGGCTGCGTTGATCATATCGGGTTGTTCCAACGTGGGATAATGACCCGCGTTTGGAATGACATGCAGCGTTGCATAGTGGATCAGTGTTGCCATGAATTCGTGACGTTTTGGTTGGGTCAGCGGGTCCAATTCCCCGCAAATCACGGCGGCAGGGACACGGCATTTACGCAGGGTGCTTTGTTGATCTGATCGTTTTTGGATGGCACGCAACTGTTCCACCATCACATTTGGCCCCAATCCTGCGGCCATATCGCGCAGGATTTGCAAGGCCCCTGCCCGTTGTGCCCCGTTTCCGATTGCGGCCAAGGAACGTTCCTCTATCACCATATGCCCGCATCCCGCCCGCGCTTTGGTGATGTCGGCTTCACGCGCAACGCTTTCTTGGGGGGTGTCGGCCAATGCATTTGTGGAAATTAGGGCGATACGGGTCACGCGACCTGGTACCTTGTGCAACAGTTCCATCGCGCCAAAGCCACCCAAATCATACCCCGCAACCGCAAATTTTGCGGGCAACTGATCCAACAGACCACGGATATATTCAGGCACACTGCGCCCTGTCATCACAGGGGGTACAACAACCATTCGATCTTTTGAAAATTCAGAAATTTGAGGGCCAAAAATGCGTGCATCACACATATGACCACCCAACAAAACCAATGGTTCTTGCTGCATCTTATCCACCGCCTATCCCTATAGGTATAGATGCCCAAACTTTTGTTTAGGCGCAAGGGTAGATGACTGCATAGGGGCAAGAATTCTTGCCCCTATGATCGCCGTTTATTCCAGCGTGGACCAGAACAGGCTGAGGTGTTTTGAAACAATCTCGTCATAGCGGTTTGATTTTTTCAATTCCTCAAGCCCTGCGTTAAATCGATAAAGATGCGTGGTGCCGCGCCAGTGTTTTTTGGAAATCAAAACGTGTAAACCTTCAATCGACAGAGGACGGCGCAAGGGTTCAACCGCACCCTTCAGTCCCAAATCATTGATTTTCGTCCATCCCAAAAATTCGTTCAGGGTCACACCGTCCACTTCGCCCTTCATCAACAGTTCAAAACAGGCATCTGGATTGGCCGCCTGAACCAAGGTGATCAGTCCCTTTTTCAACCATTCGCGCCCTGCACGATCCAGATCATGGGTGAAATACCCCTCGGGTCGGCAAAGGGTTTTGCCGTGGATATCCTCATCACTTTCGAAGGCGAAGGCATTGTCCGTGCGCGTGAAAACCAAGATCAGCAATTCCACCAATGGATCGGAAAAATGGAAATTCGCGCAGCGTTCGTTTTCACGATCTTCTTCGCAGTTGGGACGCAACCACGGAAACCCCATGTCGAATTTTTTGCCATCCAACTGTGGGAACAAATGCGTTGACCAATTGTCATCCCACGTAATCGCATAAGGAACAGGATGGGGTGTATTTTCCAGTGCGGCGTTGACCAATTCGGTCACCATCCCCTGCCCCAACCAATTGCGATCCGTAAAGGGCGCATAATCCGATCCCGTCAACAGTTTCATTTCGGCATCGTCCTGCAGCAGCGGTGTTTGATCCGCAACTTGCGTGCCCGGCAAACAGGGAATGTTTAATTCCGTACCCGGCGCAAATTGCAACAATGCGCCGTTCAGTTTGCCTTGGTTCCCGTAATAGATCACAGACCATTTTTGCGGATCGCCAAAATAGCGCTGCGCAATGTCGAAAATGGTTTCGTTGTTTCCAACAACGTGGGTCTTTGTGCAATCTTGGGCCAGCGCACTGCTGACCCAAAGTGACATGACAATCGTTAAGACATATCTGATCATAGCTCGCTCCAAATCTTGGACATGTGACGATCAATGATGTCTTGGTAGGTTCCGTTTTGTTTGATGTTGTCCAAACCACGGTTCACAGTGTCGATCAGTGCCGAAGCATCAGGATGTGATTTATGCACCAATACGTGCAATCCTTCGATCGACAATGGACGGGATTGCACCACATCCACCCGTGATGCCAGATCCAAATCCTTAATCGCCTTGCGCCCTGTAAATTCGTTTAGGGCAACGGCATCGGCTTCATTCTTGATCAACGCCTCAAAACAATCTGCGACGCTGACAGGTTGCACCAATGTGATTTTCCCATCGCGCAGCCAGTTGCGGCCATCTTTGTCCAAATCATGGGTATAGTACCCTTTGGGGCGGCAAATGCGCATGCCAAAGATGTCACTATCCTCGCGGAACTGAATGGGATGCGTGCGGTCAATGAACAACAGGACCAGCATTTCAAACATCGGGTCCGAAAATTCAAAATTGGCACAGCGATAGTTGTCGGGATTTTGCGCGCAATCTGGCTGCAACCAAGGGAAGCCCATGTCCAACATCGCATTTGACAACAAGGGGTCCAACTGCGCGGACCAATCGTTGACCCAATGCACCTGATACTCATCAGTGCCAGAGGCCTGTGTCATCGCGGAATGTACGATTTCAGTGACCAAACCATTGTTAAGTGAATTGCGATCCGTAAATGGGGCATAATCATCCACCGTCAGCAAATTCACACGCAATGCCCGTGGTGATTGCATTTGCGCGACTTTCACCTGTTTGGTTTTAACGGGCACGGGCGCAGGTTTTGGTGCGGCTGTGCTGACACCCCCTTCTAACCCCGTTGGTAACCCGTTGATGCAGGGCAGGTTCAAACGCTGACCCACCCGAATTTTATTTGGGCTATCTCCAATTTGTTCGCGATTGGCGTTAAAAATTGCGGACCACTTACGCGCGTCCTTATATTGATTATCTGCGATCCCAGATAGGGTATCGCCCCCCTTAATTTTATAAACTCCCCCACAGCTTTGGGCCGATGCTGTCACAGCAATAGACAGCGCGGCGCAAAACGCACCTATAAATAAACGCATCCAAATTCTCCCTTATACGACAGGGATATGGAACCGTATGTAGTGGATCAGGCCAAGGCAATACATATATATTGTGGATAACTTAAATTTCCCTTTGAAATCAAACCCCGTATAGTGCGGGGCATCCCAAAAAGAAATCAAAGTGAGAATTTAATCAACGAATCAAGTTTAGGTTGATCACGCATCCGTGCTCCAATGGAACCCGCCATCCTCGGAAACAGGGGAAAACGGATTGAACGCAACCTCCCACATGTGTCCGTCTGGATCGGCAAAAAACCCACTCTGCCCACCCCAGAATATATCATGCGCAGGTTTCAAAATTGACCCGCCGTGGGTTTCGGCACGCTCTAAAATATGCGCAACTTCTGCCTTTTCTCGGACATTGTAACCAAGGGTCATGCGCGGCCGCATCGCCGATTTGGGGTCTAATCCCATATCCTTGGCCATGCTGTTCCACGGATATAATCCAAATACCGTTCCGTTCATGTTAAAGGCGGCCACACCCGGACCCGTTTACGCGGCCTGCCATCCCATATTTTCATAAAACTGAACCGCCCGCAGTAAATCCTCCACCGCAAGCGTGATCAAACTAATCCGTTGTTCCATCAATTAACTTTCTAATATGTGTTCTAATTTTTGTTGAATAATAGCCAAACAAGGCGGCGTGGAATAGGAATGATCTGCCCCTTTGGTCAGTGTCAGATGCAAATCATCCGCCTGAATATGGTCCAGCAATCGCAGCGCCGTGTCACGCGATACGGCATTGTCCAATGTGCCTTGGACCATGTGGACGGGGCATCCAAACACAAGCGGTTCACGCATGACAAAGGCGCGGCGGCTGTCCGTTAGCAGATGATTTGAAATGGGATAGGGATCGCCGTAATCAGACGGGATGTAGGTGACGCCCTTCTCTGCGATTTCTTGTTTTTGCGCCTCTGTAAAACTGGCCAGCATGCTATCCTCGGTGAAATCGGGTGCGGCGGCAATTAGGATCAGTCCACGCAACCGATCCCCCATATCGCGCCCAAGGTTCAGGGATATCCACCCCCCCATCGAGGACCCAATCAAGATCAAATCCCCGCTGGTTTGGGCCGCAATGACAGCGGCGGCGTCTTCGGCCCATTCCGCAACGCTGTGTTCAGTGAACACGCCCTCGGATTGGCCATGTGCCGCGTAATCAAATCGCAAATAGGCCTGCCCCCGCGCCTTGGCCCAGTCTTCCAAAAAAATCGCCTTAGACCCCGTCATGTCAGACATAAAGCCGCCCAAAAACACAACCGTTGGCCCCGCCCCATCAATTTTGGAGAAGGCCAAATTTTGCCCCCGCGGTCCTGTCATAAACTGTGTCATGGAATGCTCCTTTTTCGGGGCAGTATGAAACCGTCCAAGCTGTGAAACAAGGGATTAAAGTCATTTCCTTTGAACGAACACGCGTTTCACAAATCAACACTTGACCCCTTGTCCCAAACACGGCACATGTTGCGCGAACCATATAACCCGCAACCGGGCGTTCCGTGGGCGCCAAAACGACGAGGAGGACCAAGATGTCCCAAATCTCTCTTACCTTTCCCGACGGCAATAAACGCGACTATGCAGCTGGCATCACAGCGGCAGAGGTGGCGTCGGATATCTCAACCTCACTTGGGAAAAAGGCGATCAGCGCAACTGTGAATGGTGCGCACTATGATCTGCAATGGCCCATTGATGCAGATGCGACCATTGCCATCAACACCATGAAAGACGCAGAGCCCGCATTGGAATTGGTGCGTCACGATCTGGCGCATATCATGGCGCGTGCGGTCCAAGAAATTTGGCCCGATGTCAAAGTCACCATTGGCCCTGTCATCAACAATGGGTGGTATTACGATTTTGATCGCAAAGAGCCCTTTACCCCAGAGGATCTGGGCCTGATTGAAAAAAAGATGAAGGACATCATCAATCTGCGCGACGGCGTGCGCACCGAGGTATGGGAACGTGATCGCGCAATCCAGCATTACAAGGACACTGGCGAACCCTTTAAGGTTGAATTGATTGAATCGATCCCCGGCAACGAACCTATTCGCATGTATTGGCACGGCGAATGGCAAGACCTGTGCCGCGGTCCCCACCTGCAACATACAGGTCAGGTTCCCGCCGATGGATTCAAATTGATGCATGTTGCAGGTGCCTATTGGCGCGGGGACAGTTCGCGCGAACAATTACAGCGTATCTATGGTGTGGCGTTTTTGAACAAAGAACAGCTAAAGGCGCACCTGACCATGCTGGAAGAGGCCGCAAAACGTGACCACCGTAAATTGGGGCGCGAAATGGACCTGTTCCACATGCAAGAAGAAGCGCCCGGCCAAATCTTTTGGCATCCAAATGGGTGGAAGATTTACACAACCCTGCAGGATTATATGCGCCGCCAACAGGAACGTGGCGGATATGTCGAGGTGAACACCCCCCAAGTTGTGGATCGCAAATTGTGGGAGGCCTCGGGCCACTGGGACAAATATCAGGAAAACATGTTTATCGTCGAAGTTGACGAAGAACATGCGCGTGAAAAGGCAATCAACGCCTTAAAACCCATGAACTGTCCCTGCCACGTGCAGGTTTATAATCAGGGCATGAAATCCTACCGTGATCTGCCCCTGCGCATGGCGGAATTTGGCAGCTGTAACCGATATGAACCCTC
>CAXACF010000060.1:0-7732 GCA_963967125.1 uncultured Rhodobacterales bacterium
CCAAGGCCAAAATTGACCATCACGCCGAATCAGAATTGAACGACGATCGGCGTTAATGTCGCGTAAAAGACCGATCCTCAAGAACTCAAAGCGATGGACCGTATCGGACAGAACAAGAACTGAACATGAAGTAATTAGTACAAAGAGTGAGTGAAACTCTTTGTAAAATTTAGTCACAAACGCAACTAACCATTGAGGCCAACGTAACAATGTTTGCGGATTATTGGTGCCCAAGGTGAGATTCGAACTCACACGCCCGTGAAGGCGGGGGATTTTGAATCCCCTGCGTCTACCATTCCGCCACTTGGGCACTGGGTGGGTGATTAAACAAATGTTTCGCCAAGGTCCAGAGGGAAAACGCGCTTGACCGCAAAAGTTTTGCATGTTTTCTCAACACCATAGATTTAAGAGGTTATGATGCTACGATCCCTATATGATTGGACCATGCGGATGTCCGAACATCCCCGTGCAATTTGGATCTTGGCCCTGGTTGCCTTTATCGAATCGTCGTTCTTTCCGATCCCAGTTGATGTGATGCTGATCCCCATGGTTTTGGCCGCACGTCATCGTGCATGGCTGTATGCGTTCGTGGCGATGACCTTTTCGGTTTTGGGGGGATTGTTTGGCTATGCGATCGGCATGTTCGCCTTTGAACAAATCGCAGAACCCGCATTAATCGCCTTGGGCAAAGCCGATGCTATGGCCGAATATGCAACACGGTTTAATGACATGGGGTTTTGGACCGTGCTGATGGCGGGCATCACACCCTTTCCGTTCAAGGTGATCACAATCATGTCAGGTGCAACGGCGATGCCCCTATGGTTATTTGTAACGACGGCCGTCATTGCACGGTCTGTTCGCTTCTTTTTGGTGTGTGGGCTGCTTTACTTTTTCGGCCCGCCCATCAAATCGTTCATTGAACGCTATCTGGGTTGGGTCTTTGCCGCGGGCTTGGCCCTCCTGTTTTTGGGATTTTTGGGGGTACAATATCTATGACGGGACGCAGATTGGGATTGATCGCCGCCCTTGGGTCACTGGGCATGATGATCGCCGCGCTTGGTTTTCAGTACATCGGCGAATTGCCCCCGTGTAAGATGTGCTATTGGCAACGCTACCCCCATATCGCCGCTATTGGGATTGGCGTTCTATTTCTGTTACTCGCCTATCGCGGTTTGTTAGTGTTGGGCGCCTTATCCGCGCTAACAACGGGGATCATTGGCGTTTATCATGTGGGCGTAGAACAGAAATGGTGGCAGGGACCAGACACCTGCACATCCTCTTCCACAGATGGGCTGAGCGTTGATCAATTGCTGGATCAGATCATGACAGCGCCGCTGGTGCGCTGTGATGAAATTGCATGGTCACTGATGGGGATATCCATGGCAGGATGGAACGCCATCGTGTCATTCGCACTGGCGTTCCTGTGGATCACAGCATTCAAACGATCAAAAGCCTAGATATAATCGGCGCGCTGCAAACTGTATTTGGCCATCTTTTCGTTTAATGTGCGCCGTGGCAGGCGCAGTTCATCCATAACCTTGGCAATGGATCCTTTGTGACGCCGCATGGTGTTGTCGATTAACATGCGTTCAAACGCCTCGACATATTCCTTTAGCGGTTTTCCCTCGGTTGTGACGACGGTTGTCATTTCATCTTCACCCGTCATCAACAGGGATGAGATTGACCCCTCGCCCCGTCTGGATTGCAGCACGGCCTGTTCTGCCACATTCATCAACTGGCGCACATTTCCGGGCCAAGGCGCTTGTAACAGTTGCGCGGCATCTTGGGCCGAAATCGCCGGCGCGTCACAACCATAGTCATCTGCGAATTGTTCACATTGGCGATTGAACATCTCTAAAATATCGTCGCCCCGCTTGCGCAGCGGCGGAACCGTGATTTGCAATGCGGTTAAACGATAAAGCAGATCGGGACGCAGTTTATCGGCAACGGACTTCCCAACCTCTTGTCCATTGCTGATCGCGATGATGCGTGTTTCGGCAGGTGTCCCTTGGGTATCTATTTCGGCCAATAGTTTACCTTGGACCTGTTCGCTGAGCACCTCAATATCCTCAAGGACCAGCGTTCCGCCCCGCGCCTCTTCTATTGCGGGTAAAAAGCTATCATCCGCGTAAACGGGCCCAAACAGACGCCGCATCAAGGCGTCCTCTTCATATGCGGAACAGTTAAGGATCACGAATTTTTTGCCCGCGCGATTGCCAACCGCATGTAGCGCATGGGCCACCAATGTTTTCCCCGTCCCCGTTTCCCCATCAATCAGGATGTGGCCATCTGCCTGTGCGATATCCAAAATATCTTCGCGCAACCGCTGCATCGGGTTGGATTTTCCCATCAGCTTTTTCATCAATTGTGTGCCATCGGACAATTCGCGGCGCAATGCGCGATTATCCAACGTTAGGCGGCGTTGTTGCGTGGCCTTTTTCGCCAGTTGGCTCATCGTGTCGGGGTTAAACGGCTTTTCCAGGAAATTATAGGCTCCAACGCGCATCGCCTCGACCGCCATCGGGACATCCCCGTGTCCCGTGATCATAATAACGGGCAAAGCGCTGTCACGCGCCATCAATTGACGTAAAAATTGCATGCCGTCCATGCCCGGCATTTTGATATCGGTGATGACGATGCCGGGATAATCAGGACCGATTGCAGCCAAAGCATCCTCAGCCTTGGCAAAACTTTCTGTGTCATATCCCGACAGCGCAAGCCATTGAGTGATGGACAAACGCATGTCCTTTTCATCATCTACAATCGCGATTTTCATAGCCTTACCCATAGTTTACTCCGCAGCCTCAAAGGGTTCTTTTCCAGTGGTGTATTCATCAATTGGTGGCAGGATAACTTCGAATACCGCGCCCCTTTCGTCGGAATTGCGCGCCATCAATCGCCCGCCCATGTCGTTGATAATCCCCGACGAAATCGCAAGGCCCAGACCCGTCCCCTCGCCCGCCTGTTTGGTGGTGTAAAACGGTTCAAACAGATCATCCAAATCGGCAATCCCAAACCCATTATCGCGCACAGTCAGGGAAATCATTTGCCCCGTGCTTAGAATGATCTCAATCTCTGGGTCTTTAACGGTTTTGATGGCGTCAATTGCGTTTCGGATCAGGTTGATCAAAACCTGTTCAATCCGCATCCGATCCCCCATGACCAAGGCATCCTGATCACTGATCACTTTACTGAGGCGTACTTTATGTTGCTGAAGCTGTGGGTCCATCATTGTAAGGGAGGAGGAAACCGCATCCGCCATATTGACAGGCTGAAAACTTTCGCCTCCTTTGCGGGCATAGGATTTCAACTGACGTGTAATCGCGCCCATGCGTTCCAGCAGGTCATCAATACGGGAAAACGCGGCCAACGCCTCATCCGGGCGATTACGGCGCAGCAGCAATCCAGCGCCCGCCAAATATGTTTTCATCGCTGCCAGTGGTTGGTTTAATTCATGCGACACGGCCGCCGACATTTCGCCCAAGGCCGCCAATTTCGAACTTTGCGCCAGGCTTTGTTCCGCAACTTGTAGATTTTCTTCCACTTTTTTGCGTTCGGCAATTTCACGTTGCAGGCGTTGGTTTAGGGCGCGCAGATCTTCGCTTTCGCGTTGAAAGAGGACCAAGCGCAGAGTGTTGCGGCGGTTTAGGAAATAAAAGCCTGCCGCAAAAATCAACGCAAACAACATAATTTCAAAGGCCAAAATCGCATTAATGCGTTCACGTACCGTTGAATAGGCCGTGAAATTCGTAATTTGCCAACCTTGGAAACCCAAACGCCCCTGTTGGCGCATCACCGCGCGACCCTGAAAATAACTGTCAAATTGTGAATCGCCCCCAGCCCAATCGGCGGTAAAGCGCAATGCGCGATCAATCGCGCTTTCTGCGGGTTCGCGCGTCAATGCCTCTTCCTCGGTCAATCCTCGCCAACGTGGTTCAGTGGACAGAACTATGATCCCACTGCTGTCAGAAACAAACACCGCATCGGCAATCCCCGCCCATGCGCGTTCAAATTGTAACAAATCCACCTCGACCAAAATCACGCCCAAGGGGGTATTTTGCGCCTCTAATCGCTTGGCATAGTAAAACCCGAAACCACCGCTTTCTTTTTCCACTACGCTAAACACGGTTTCATTTGATCGCATGGCGTCAACGAAATAGGCCTTGTCGCGATGGGCGGCCGCGATATTGTGCCGTTCGGTCGAGGCCACGGTGCGCCCATCCACATCCAGCAGGCTAAGCGAGGCCGCGTTAATTTCATCCAAGAAACTAATCAACCGTTGAGAGGTTTGCGAAAAATCGTTTAACTCCAATGCTGTAATCAGCGATTGGTCACGCGCCAACAATTGTGGAACAATAGAATTTCGTTGCAGTTCGCTTTTAAGGTTTCCACCATACAGCGCCAACCGCAGCTCAGCACGGTTTGCCGTGCTTTGCGAAAAGCGTTCCATCAAAATGCTGTTGGTCAGATAAAGCGTGACCGCCGCGATCACAAAAAGAATAGCAATCATCAAACGCAAACGCAGGGAACTGCGCACGTTTGGGACATTATCATCATCAGAATCACTATTTGTCGGCGTCATACCGTCAAACTATACCCAACAATCGGTGGGCGTTACACCTTGGCGATTTGATCCATCAATCCGGCAAAAAACGGCTGACCGTCTGTGCCACCCTGTGCTGGATCGGCCAAACGCTCTGGGTGGGGCATCATGCCCAACACACGGCGATTTTCTGACAGGACACCTGCAATGCTGCGCACAGATCCGTTGGGATTGTCAGCATAGGTAAAGGCCACGCGATCCTGATCAAACAATGCCTGCGCGTCTGCATCATCAAGGTTATAGTTCCCGTCATGGTGCGCGATTGGAATTGTGATCGACTGATCCGCCTTATACGCCGAGGTATAGGCCGACTGTGTCGTTTCCACGTTCAATTCCACGTGTTTACAGATGTATTTCAAACCCGCATTGCGCAACAATGCACCCGGCAACAGGCCCGTTTCGGTCAAAACCTGAAATCCGTTGCAGACGCCGAACACATATCCACCGCGATTTGCGAAGGCCACGACCGACTGACAAATTGGGGAACGCGCGGCAATCGCACCAACGCGCAAATAATCGCCAAATGAAAATCCACCGGGGATTGCCACGAAATCCAAACCATCGGGCAAGTCCGTATTTTTGTGCCACACCATCGTGACATCGGCACCAGCTGCCCTTAGCGCCACAGCCATGTCACGATCACAGTTTGATCCGGGAAATTGAATAACGGCTGCGCGCATTAGCTTAACTCGATCTGATAGCTTTCGATGACGGTGTTGGCCAAAAGCTTTTCACACATCTCTTTGACTTCAACCTCTGCTGCGGATTTATCAGTTGCAGCAAGATCCAGTTCAATCACCTTACCCTGACGCACCCCTTGGACACCGTCAAAACCCAAGGCGCCAAGCGCGTGGCGCACGGCCTCGCCCTGAGGGTCAAGAACACCAGTTTTCAACATGACATAAACACGGGCTTTCATCACTAATCCCTCTTATTCAACGATTGTAGGTTTTGGCATCTGCGCAGTTTTCGGCAAAACACCCAAACGACGTGCAACTTCGGAATAGGCGTCTGTCAAATCGCCCAAATCGCGGCGGAATACGTCCTTATCCAATTTGCGGCCTGTTTCGATATCCCAAAGGCGGCAACTATCAGGGCTAATTTCATCGGCGATGACCAAACGTTGATAGTCGCCTTCGTACACACGGCCAATTTCAATTTTGAAATCAACCAAACGAATGCCAACGCCCAACATCAAGCCAGACATGAAATCATTCACACGCAACGCAAGCGACAGGATATCTTCCATATCTTGTTGGCTGGCCCAACCAAAGGCGGCAATATGTTCTTCGGTGACCAATGGATCACCCAGACTATCGTCTTTGTAACAGTATTCAACGATTGGGCGCGGCATCTGCGTGCCCTCTTCAATTCCCAAACGTTTGGAAATGGTCCCTGCAGCATAGTTGCGCACAATCACCTCAAGCGGGATGATTTCGCATTTGCGCACCAATTGTTCCCGCATATTCAGGCGTTTGATGAAGTGCGTCGGGATACCAATTGCCTGCAAACCGGTCATGAAAAATTCAGACAAACGGTTGTTCAAAACACCCTTACCGTCGATCACGTCTTTCTTTTCCGCATTGAACGCGGTGGCGTCATCTTTGAAGTATTGAACGATGGTTCCAGGCTCAGGTCCTTCGTATAAAACTTTGGCCTTACCTTCATAAATTTTGGTGCGACGCGCCATTGGCAAACTTTCTATTCTGGATGGCGCCTCTTTAGGGCAGTTGGCCGCCTGATACAAGCACCCAATACGTATTGAGCCATATTCATAATCAACGTGAATTTTATGAATTTGTTTTATGTCGCGCGGTATGTCATCGCGGATGTGATAATGAGGAGTTCCCAATGACAAATGCATTTTTAAACATGTTAGACACCCGCGATTGGATTTTGGCGGATGGGGCCACGGGCACGAACCTGTTTAACATGGGGTTATCCTCGGGGGATGCTCCTGAATTGTGGAACGAAACCCACCCTGACAACATCCGCAAACTGTACCAAATGGCGGTGGATGCGGGCAGTGATCTGTTTTTGACAAACAGCTTTGGGGGCAACTCTGCGCGTTTAAAACTACACGATGCAGGCCACCGCGCACGTGAACTTTCGCGTCTATCTGTCGAACTGGGACGTGAAATTGCCGATGCCGCGGATCGTCCTGTGGTGGTGGCTGCTTCTGTTGGACCCACAGGTGAAATTTTGGAACCTGTCGGCAGCCTGTCACATGCAGACTGTGTCGAGATCTTTTTGGATCAGGCTATCGGGTTAAAAGAAGGTGGCGCAGATGTGCTCTGGCTTGAAACCATTTCATCGCCAGAAGAATACCGCGCCGCAGCCGAGGCCTTTTCGCATGTCGATCTACCTTGGGTTGGCACGATGAGCTTTGATACAGCGGGACGCACGATGATGGGCGTCACATCGCGCGATATGGTCGCCTTGGTCAACAGCCTGCCAAATCCACCTGTCGCCTTTGGTGCAAATTGCGGAACGGGCGCATCTGATTTGTTGCGCACGGTTCAAGGATTTGCAAATGAGGCCCCTGCGCAAGCGATTGTTGCCAAAGGGAATGCCGGCATTCCGAAATATGTGGACGGTCATATTTGTTATAATGGCACACCCGAATTAATGGCCGATTATGCCGTGATGGCGCGGGACAGTGGCGCGAAAATCATCGGCGGTTGCTGTGGCACCATGCCCGAACATTTGCGCGCAATGCGCACCGCATTGGAAACGCTTCCCGCTGCGGAAAAACCCAGCCTTGATGAAATCGTTGCAAAGGTTGGCGCGTTTAGTTCGGACAGTGATGGCACAGGGGACGCAGACGCAGCGCCACAGCGCACGCGCAGATCACGCCGCCGCGCAGTCGCCTAATCAAACAAATCCCCCTGCGCCGACGGTCGGCGCGGGGCCACAAACAAGACGGTTCGCAGTTGAGCCACACGTTCGGCCAATTCCAATCGTTTGATGGCCACCTGAAACCGCATCTGGATGGTTTCGGCATAAACGCCCCTGCCCCGCATGCGGGTTGCAAAGGATTCATCATATAGTCTCCCGTCATACATGGCACGCATGTGCCCCATAACACAGTCGCGGAGGTTTGGGTAATGGCGTGTCAACCAATCCTCA
>CAXACF010000061.1:0-7719 GCA_963967125.1 uncultured Rhodobacterales bacterium
GACGGTCCACAAAATATACAGCAGCATTGCTGTTCATTTCGTATCTCCCTAGCATTGCACTTTGGTGCGTTCCCCATCATTGAGAGATGGTGTTTTTCTTTATGCTAGACGCGTCAGATCGCTTAACTGGAAAAATTTTGCTTAAAAAGAGCAGTTAAGCTGTAATTTAGGCAAAATAATGCATACACCTTCGGCTACCACTGCACCAAGAACAGCGTGATCGCGGGAAAGGCCACCAATAATGCGACACGAACTAAATCGGATGCAACGAACAGGATTACGGCCTTATATGTTTCAATCATTGGTGTCTTGCGGTCCATCGCGTTGATGATGAACAGATTCATGCCAACAGGTGGTGTGATTAGACCAACCTCGACAACAATCAAAACCAAGATGCCAAACCAGATCGCCACTTGTTCAGACTCGATGCGACGCGCCATGCCCTTGCTCATGCGGATATCAAGTGCGCGCATTTGTTCACGGGTCAGCTCGGCACCATTTGCAATTGCTGTTTTGATGTTTGCTAACATGTCACCAGAAACTGCCTCAGGAATCGCGCCGCTGTTGATTACGGCCATCGCCTTCATCGCTTGCAATTCCGCCAACGAGGTAAAGTTAAAATCGAGCGCAGTAATCACCGGGAAAAAGATTGGGATCGTCAGCAAAATCATCGACAAGCTGTCCATCAAACAGCCAAGCAATAGGTAAAACACCAAAATCAGGACAAGAACCATCCAGGGGTTGAACCCCATCCCAACAACCCATTCTGCAATTTCCTGTGGGACTTGTGTCAGCGCCAAGAACCCATTGTAAAATCCAGCGCCCAGCACGATCAAAAAGATCATGGCCGTGGAACGTGCGGTGACTGTGAAGCTCTCGACCAGAGTGGTTCGTGTTAGACCACCGTTGAAATAGGCGATCAATCCAGTACCTAATGCTCCAACAGCGGCTCCTTCAGTAGGCGTGAAAATACCGCCGTAAATACCTCCGACAACAGCCATAAAAACAAGCAGTACTGGCCAAACGGCCGTTAGATCTTTGAAACGCTGAAGGTAAGGCACGCGTTCACGAACGCCTGCAGAGTCAGGATAAAGCCGAACATAGATTGATATGACTATTACATATCCAATTGCAGCCAAGATCCCTGGCACGAAGGCGGCAAGAAACAGTTTCGCGATATTTTGTTCTGTCAAAATGGCGTAGATGACCAGCACAACGGATGGTGGGATCAGAATGCCCAGCGTTCCGCCCGCAGCAAGGGTTGCGGTTGAAAAGCCGCCAGCATAGCCGTAACGCTTCATTTCAGGCAGGGCCACACGACTCATCGTGGCGGCAGTTGCAAGAGATGATCCGCAGATCGCCCCAAATCCAGCACATGCGCCGACGGCTGCCATGGCAACACCACCCTTGCGATGGCCCAACCACCCCTCTGCCGCTTTAAACAACGCCTGACTCATTCCACCAAGTGTCGCAAAATGTCCCATAAGCAAGAACATAGGTACAATCGAAAGCGAATAGCTTGAAAACGTTGTGAACGCTTCGGATTTCATTTTGGCCAGAGGAATATCAGGTGCACCTGTTACGATCGACAGCCCAACAAAGCCGGTTGAAAACATGGCCAAACCAATAGGGACACGCAGGAAAATCAAGATCAACAGGATCGGGAACGAATAAAGACCGATTTCAAGGTTGCTCAATGTTCCGCCCCCTCTACTTCAAGAATTTGTGCACCTGTGATTGCTTCGAAAATGCGTGCAAATGCAGTGTAGGTTGCAACGATTGCGGCAGCAAAAGCGCCAAAGACGCTAAGGGCATAGGCCCACCAAACAGGGAATTGAAGAAGGAATGTTGTTTGTCCGCGTTCGAGTTTGTCAAACATCCCTTCGCGAAGTTGCCATGCCACCATGATCAACATTGCAGCAAAGAATATTTCGATTACCGCCAACAGAAGCCGTTGAATTTTAGGAGGCAAAGAGTTTGTGAAAATGTCGACCGTCGCATGGCCAGACGTAATTTGCGTTAGCGGAAGAAAGGCAAATATTGAAAACGCGATGCCCGCCTCAACCAATTCATAGTCTCCGTTGATTGGTCCAATTCCGATTGTACGCCCAACGATAGATACGCAAATCAACAGGATAAGTGCGGAAAGCACAAGACCGCCAAGGATTGCCATGAATTTCGAGAGAGATAAGAAAAAGCGGTGCAAAGGTGCCCCCTGGTTCTAAAATAGCACACGGGCCACCAGTCATCACCAGCGGCCCGAGAGTTTAGTTTTGGATTAGTCTGCTGAGTATTCAGCCATCAATGCGCGTGCTTCGTCGATCAATGCCTGACCGTCTTTGCCCTGTGCATTCATATCAGCAATCCATGTGTCATAGATTGGGTTCACCAATTCACGCCATTCGGATGTATCCGTAACTGTGATGATGTTGTTCCCCATTTCTTCTGCAACGGCACGGGCCTGCCAATCAGCATCCTGTTGAGTTGAGCCAGCAAAGATTGAGAACATCAAACCAGAGTGATCATCGATCATTTCCTGAATGTCGGCTGGTAGGCTGTCAAACTTTGCTTTGTTCATCGCAAGGAAGAACGTCAAAGTGTAAAGTGCTGGGCCTTCGAACTGTGTGTGGTTTTCTACAAGCTCTGGAACCTTAAGCGCAGCTGAAACTTCCCATGGAATTGTTGTTCCATCGATCACACCTTTTGACAGTGCTTCTGCAACTGCAGGAACAGGCATGCCAACGGGTGTCGCGCCAACGCGTGTTAACAGATCATTCACCAAGCGTGATCCGCCGCGGATTTTCATACCCTCTAGGTCAGCAGGTGTTTCAACTGGATCAGCAGTGTGGAACATACCGGGACCGTGTACCCAAGTTCCTAGCATTTTTAGGTCCTTGGTTTCGCTGTCTTTCATGTGGCGTTCGTGCATCTTCCAGAATGCGTATGACGCCGCATCTGCATCCTCTACCATAAACGGCAACTCAAATACTTCTGTCGTTGGATAGCGGCCTGGTGTGTACCCAACAACAACCCAACCGATATCAACGATCCCGTCTTGAACGTGGTCGATCAATTCCGGGGGTGTCCCACCTAGTGACATGGTCGCATAACGTTCAATTTTGATACGACCGTTTGAGTTGCGCTCAAGATTATTTGCCCAAACGTCCAGAATTTCAACGGGCACGTTTGCGCCAGCTGGTAGAAAGTGCTCAAGCTTTAGTGTGACTTCCTGAGCGACAGCAGCACCTGCTGCAACAACAGCAAGTGCTGCTCCGCTCATCAATCCAAGAAAGTTCTTGCGTGTGTACATTTTGTTTCCTCCCAAACATAAGCCACGACCGTTCTCACGTCTAATAATATAGGTGAATAGTCAAACTAAAAATGAATATGAAACATAACAATCTCTTTGTCACTATCTTTTCTGCTACCAAACAAATGTCCGCGCTAAATCGCAATTTTATCAATCTAATCTGACAGGTAGATTGATTGGACCCCTGAAACCAAAACCGCGCCAATTCACGGCTGCGGGGTCTTCTAGCCGCATATTTGGGAATCTTTCAAACATTTTAGGCAAAAGAATTCCAGCAACAGTAAGACGCGCGACATGCATGCCCATACAATGGTGGGGACCGCTGCCAAAGCTTTGATGTGGGGCCGATTTGCGAAACACGTTATATTCGTGTCCATCCTGGAAAACGTCCTCATCATGATTTGCCGACGCCTGACACACCATTACAATCGTGCCTTTTGGAATGTCGATATCTTGGATCATTGTATCGTCTTTTGCGACACGGCCGCTGACTTGAATTGGGGCGACCCAACGTACGCCTTCTTGAAAGGCAAGCTCCCAATTTTCCGTCTCGCGAATATGCTCAAGCTGATCTGGGTTTGTGAGTAATCCATACAAAATTGTCAAAAGCGCATCGCGCGGTTCATTGATCCCTCCACCGATTGCGATTTTGATATTTGCGATGATTTGGGAATATTCAATTGGTTCATCCACATTGATCATCATGGACAGCGCGGACGGATCGGGATTGGCACGCAGGCGATCTTCGTTAGAGCGAATGCAATCATTGATTTCAACATTCGCCTGCGACGCGCGCGCAAATGGCTCATCAAAATATCCAAAATTACCAGCCCCATCAATCAAGGCCTGTGACCATCGTTGTAATTCTTCGTCTGTGGCGTTGGGGATTCCCATCATTTCGCCCAACATTTTTGCCGCGATCGGACCAGCAAGCGTTGGGAAAAGATCTATCACCTCTCCTTTCGGCAGGCGGTCCAAATATTCATCGGCCAGTTTATCGTACATAGGTAGCCAATGATTTTTGATAAATTTGGGGGCAAATGTGGGCATCATCGCGTTTCGTTCACGCAGATGTGCATCACCGTCTTTGCGCATCAGAGTATGGGCTTCAAACGCCCTTTCCATAGGTGTCGTAGGGTCATTTGAACTGAACAGAGCGGGGTTATCTTTGATTGCGCGTGTATCTACGGCCTTAGTTATCAGGGTGCGGTTCAAAGCAGGTGCAAACATCACAGGTGCTTCTGCCCTTAATCGCCGATAGACGGGATAGGGGTTTATCGTCATATCTTTGACTTGGATTGTAGGATTACTTGGGGCAGTTGGCATTACGAAACCTAGGCTTTGTTTGTACGACTTCTACGTTATGAAATGTTATATTTCATAATTAATCAATACTTAGGTTTGCTCTGAATACTCTTGCACCTTGCAAAAACACGGCTAACGTACCGCTGTTCAGATTGGGGATAATGCAATGGCCTACATGATAGACGGTTTACAGTATGCGAACTGGTCCGAAAAAATATTCCAAGAAATGCGTGCGGGTGCTGTGGACGCCGTTCACGTTACGATCACCTATCATGAAAATTTCCGCGAGACCGTTCATAACATTGAACGCTGGAATCGGTGGTTTGAACAATATCCCGATCTTATCTTTCATGGCCGCACCGCAGCCTGCATAAAAACCGCACGCGATACCAAACGCACTGCGATCTTTTTTGGATCACAAAACCCCAGTTGCATCGAGGATGATATTGGATTGGTCGAGGTTCTGCACACCCTAGGTTTGCGGTTCATGCAATTAACCTACAACAATCAATCACTGCTTGCGACTGGGTGTTATGAACAGGACGACACGGGCCTGACGCGAATGGGCAAGGAAGTGGTGCGCGAAATGAATCGCGTGGGCTTGGTTGTTGATATGAGTCATTCGGCTGAACGTTCGACGCTTGAGGCGATTGAATATTCGTCACGTCCCATCGCCATAACCCACGCCAATCCAGCCTTTTGGCATCCTGCACTGCGCAATAAATCGGATGACGTTCTGCGCGCACTCGGACAGTCGGGCGGCATGTTGGGATTTTCGCTATATCCGCATCACCTTGAAAACGGCAGCGACTGTTCGATCACATCCTTTTGTGAAATGATTGCGCGCACCGCGGACCTGATGGGCGCGGAAAACATCGGCATTGGTACGGATTTATGTCAGGATCAACCCGATAGCATCGTTGAATGGATGCGTGTGGGGCGTTGGACAAAATCCATAGATTATGGTGAGGGCAGCGCCGATAGACCTGGGTTTCCACCCATGCCAAATTGGTTCAAAGATAATCGCGACTTTGGAAATATCAGAAACGCACTATCTGACTTGGGTATGGCACCATCAGAAATTGATGGCATCATAGGCAATAATTGGTACCGTTTCTTTGAAAACAACTTTGGCCCTTTGGGGTAGGGTTTAAACATGACGCAGCAGATTGATCATTCAGAAACACATACTGTGGCGCTTCGCACTCCGGCCACTGTGATGCGATTGGACAGAATGGGTGCCGCGCACCCGATGCGATTGTCCTTTTTGCGTATATTGCTGCGTCGTGCGCAAAAGGAAAATTGGCAATTCACGCGAACTGAATGGAACGTGGACGATAAGGGTGTTGGCCACGCAGTATATCAGGCACGTGGCCCCGAACGCACCTATAGCCTGATAGCATTCGCGCATGATTTACCTGATGCGGACCGCACTGATCGCGTGATTGCCACAGCTTGGGATGCGACATTTACATTGTTTGACGGTGTACCAAGCGAAGACGACATTCATCGACTATCCCAAAACGTACCACACCAAGAGGCAGGACGAATTTCCGAGAAAGAGATTTGTTTGTCGCGTGCGAACCGTTCGGTTCGGTTGTTCAATTATGTTGTCGACTCGCTCAGCCAAGGTATTCAGCCTGACGCAGAAAAGTTGTTCGATGTTGGATATTTGATGCGCACAACCGCTGTTTATGGATCTGGCAAATTTGGCGCGGTGGATTATTCCGCAATCCAGCATCGCGAAGAATTGCAGGCACCGTTTCAGGCGGAAATGTTAACGGTTTGGCTTATTCGTTGGTTTGCCATTGATATTGTTAATCACATGGCAAAATGCGTTGGCGCAGAGCGCGCAGTGGAACTTGATCCAATGCTTGCACAAAAACTGGGTGTTGGAAATTCAACGGGTTTAGGTATGGCTCCATTTTTGGTGCGCCACCCTGATTTAGTGAACGCTTGGATCACGACACGCGAAACAGCATTGGCCAGAGTGCGGTCACTGAATGCATGCGGTCAGGAAACCAAAACAGGCTTTTTGTCGGCACTAGCACAGGCCATCGAAAACGCGCAGTTGTGGAATACATCGCATCCGTTACAGGTGACGCGATTGGCCAACCTGCGAAATGATTTGTCATTGCTTGATACCTATTTGCCCACTTTTGATTGGGACGTGAAAATGCCATGGGATCGTCTGTGGTGTTGGGGTGAACAGCATCTGTCATACGAAGGGCAAGAAGCGTTACTTTCCCTTTTGCTAGAGCCGCATGGAAGCATCATTGACGATCTGGCGTCAGATTTATCCTCTGCGCTAGGGAAGGATAAGAAAATTGATGGCGCAATGTCAGTCGCTGAGATGAAAGAAATCTTAAGCGAACATTTCAACTGGGCCGTGTCGACCGATTTCCAAGATAAAGACGAAAACGCACTATTTTGGTATGTTTCAGAAGAAAAATTGGAACCTCGCATAGGCCGTGTTGGCATTGATGAAGGCCATGAGTTGGAGCAACCACTTGGCATTGCGCGTTTAATTTCTGATTTGTCCAGTGATCTGGAATCTTGGAACAACTCTGATCCCATTGCGGCGGTTCTTATGCGGCATCCTGAACACAGACTGGCGGTTAAACGTGTGCAGCAGGCGCCATTTAATCCCTATGGTGAAATTCAGGACAATCTGGTGGGGAAAGATACGCTGCCCATCGATATGATGCGCTGCAAATTGGCGTTTTTTGGCGCATCGCGTTTTGATCCGCGTTCCGACAAGTGGGTTCGGATCAGCCTGTTTCAGGACATGCCGTTCCCCTATCAACTGGTTCAGGAATACCAAACGTGACTGTCTCCCTTTCACAAGGTGAAGCGACCGCGATTGTTGTCAAAGCCGCGCGTGGTTTTGGCCTAAGTTGGGGGTTAGCAGAAGAGGCGGGTTGGGCCCTTTGCCAACTGGGGCAGTATGGAAGTGACCCGCTTTTTTGGTTTGAACGCGCATTTAATGGGGCAACAGAAAACTGTCCGATTACGATTGGGGCAACCGTGATGGATCACGCACCCCTTCCAAACAGCGATGCGCAATTGGGGGGTGATTTGGGTCTGATTAGAATGCCAATCCT
>CAXACF010000062.1:0-7711 GCA_963967125.1 uncultured Rhodobacterales bacterium
GTGACGCTGTCATTTGGCGCGTTTGCCAATTCCGAGTCACTTTCGGATAACACCGCCGCATTGTGGCTTGGGGCTGGGCTTGCTCTATTCACGATTTTATTTGGAACGCGTAACCTTGACGTCAATGAACGTCACCACGGCGTTGTCATGGCAATCGCCGTTGAAGCGGTGGTCAAACTTTGTGCATTGGTCGCGGTGGGCGTCTTTGTTGTTTGGGGCGTGCTGGGCGGAATTGGTCCCGTCCTTAATGAAATTGACACATCAAAGGTTGCCACATGGGACGTAAACGGGAACCGCTGGATCGCGCTTACGTTTTTGTCGGGCGCTGCGTTTCTTTGTTTGCCGCGCATGTTCCAAGTTCTGGTCGTCGAAAACGCGGACGAAGGACATTTGCAAACGGCATCTTGGGCCTTTCCGGCATATTTGATGTTGATGTCGCTTTTCGTGATCCCGATTGCAGTGGCTGGTTTGAAAATTTTGCCCAGTGGGTCAAACCCCGACTTATTTGTTCTCTCACTCCCGCTGAGTTTGGAACAAGACGCGCTTGCGATGTTTGCTTTTATCGGGGGATTTTCGTCTGCAACATCAATGGTGATTGTCGCCTCTCTTGCATTGGCGACCATGGTGTCTAACCACATTGTTATGCCCATTTGGATTAAGTGGTCTGAACATCGCGTCCGTGAATTCGGGGATGTGCGTCGCATCATTTTGATTTCGCGCCGATTTGCGATCCTGCTGATCATATTGCTTGGATATATCTACTATTGGATTTCTGGCGGTGGTGCGGCGCTGGCGGCGATCGGACTTGTTTCATTTGCGGGTGTGACACAGGTGTTGCCCGCGATGTTGGGCGGCATTTTTTGGCGTGGGGCCAATCGTATTGGGGCCACGGCGGGACTGTTGGTGGGCTTTGCCATCTGGCTGTACACGCTGTTTTTGCCCAGTCTTGGGAATGTGTATTCCGCCACCTTTTTGGCCGAGGGCCCATGGGGCATTTGGTGGTTGCGGCCCCAAGCCCTGTTTGGTGTGACCGAACTTGATCCACTGGTCCACGCGCTGTTTTGGTCAATGTCGTTAAACGCACTTGCGTTTTTCGTGGGATCCTTGATCAGTTTCCCAACCCCTATTGAACGCCTGCAAGGGGCGCAAATTGTGAATGTGTATGATCATTCACCGACACAGCGGGGATGGTCGGGACGCGCCG
Source organism: uncultured Rhodobacterales bacterium (assembly GCA_963967125.1). Classification (GTDB taxonomy): domain Bacteria; phylum Pseudomonadota; class Alphaproteobacteria; order Rhodobacterales; family Rhodobacteraceae; genus HIMB11. The sequence continues at coordinate 1,205 of CAXACF010000062.1, forward strand.
CGCAAAGCGAAGATTTGATGATCATGGCCCAACGGATTTTGGGTGTGAAACAGGCACGTGCCTTATTTCAATCAGAAGTGAAAAATCAAGGGGGGCAGGGGTATCTTCCTGATCCGACCCCTGAATTTTTACGAACGCTGGAACGTGAATTGTCAGGGTCCGTTGGTGCGGCAACCGCACATGCGATGATTGGGCAGACCGTTGGTGGCACATCCGTTTCAGTCCAAGATTTGATGGCCGTTGCGGATGAGGCTGCGCAGATCATGGAATATTCTAACCGACTTGAGGAGCAATCACGCGAATTGACACGCACGGCCCAAGAGTTGCAGTCGGCCAACGAAAAACTGACCCAAATATCCATCCAAAAGGACGCTTTCCTGTCTCAGGTCAGCCATGAATTGCGTACGCCCATGACCTCAATCCTGTCCTTTGCGCAAATCCTGCGTGATGGCGCAAGTTTGAAGGGGCAAGAACAATCGCGCTATGCCAGTATCATTCATGATGAATCCGTGCGTCTGACCCGTCTGTTGGATGATTTGTTGGACCTAAGCGTTTTGGAAAACGGGCAGGTGAACCTGAACATCGCAACGGGGCGTGTTCAGGATTTGATTGATCGCTCCATCGCGACCGTTGTCGCAGGGGACGCCGCGATGCAGATGCAAATTGACTGTAACATCCCCGATGATTTGCATAGTCTGACGACAGATTTGGATCGCTTGGGGCAGGTGTTCATAAATTTGATCAGCAATGCCAAAAAATACTGCGATGCGGCAAGCCCAAAGTTACAGATATCTGCCCATCAATCAGGTTCTGATGTGATTATTGATTTTGTGGATAATGGAATTGGGATTCCCGCCCAAGACCGTGATTTTATTTTTGAAAAATTCGCGCGTGTTGGAGAACAAAAAACAGGGGGGGCTGGTTTGGGGCTTGCTATTTGCAAGGAAATTATCGCCCGCCTTGGGGGGGAAATCACCTATTTGTCAGGGCACCGCGGTGCTGCGTTTCGTGTGCAGGTTCCCGTTAATTTCCACAAGGCTTAAACGATTTAATAACCTTCTCTGTGCACTTTCCATCTCGGAGTTACACAGGGAATTTCCATTTTGTCTGCGCATCATAGAACCGTTTTACGCCGAAAACTTGTCGATACACCTGCACAGCAAAGTGTGAAGCAGGCAAATGGTGCCTTTGGTCAGGTCATCGCCAAAACTGCGCAGGAATTCGGGCTTTCCCTTGGGTTGATACGACGACAGTCACAGCGCGTGAAATCCGCGGATTTGCAGGCCTTCTTTTCGCAATATGCAATTTTTGCTCAGACACTCAGCACTGACGGGGCGCATGTTTTTCTCTGCCTTGATCCGATTTTTGCCAGTGCATTGATCGAGGTGCAAACAATTTCGTTTGTCACGGGAACGGCCTGTATGGATCGTACACCGTCAATCACAGACCGCGCATTGATATCGCCGTTTTTAGATCAGTTGTCGGATCAAAGTGCGCTTGCAGATGTTCTGCCACAGACAGAGGCGCGTCCGCGCTTTGAAGAGGGGGCAGCGGCCCTAGAAATTCAATTGGCGACAGGCGTCTATCGCGTCGTGCAGGGGACGTTCAGGTTGCAAGGTAGTGATTTGAAAATGCAAGTGGCGCTGGGTGTTCAGGATACCACGCTGAAGAAGACGAAACCGAAACAACCCGCTGAACCACATCCGCAAATGTTTGACGTGCGTACTGAATTTGATGCGGTTTTGTTTAAACGTACGATGACGTTGAATGCACTGCGCGCGCTGACAGAGGGGGACACGATTAAATTTCCCAAGGCCGCGTTAGAGCAAATCACGCTCTGTCCAAAGGGGGCAGATGAAGGGCCAGTTGGTTATTTGGGGAAATCAAACGGACTGTACGCCGTATCTTTCCCTTCTGAAAACAAAGCCGATGCGTCGGATGCAATGGATATTGGGCTGCTTGCCCAGAAGGTGGACGGCGCGGAGAGTACTGAAGAGATTGATCAATACCTCTCTGAATTAGAGGGTTTGGTTGACAATACTGACGGGTCCGAGGGTGATCCACCCGAACCCGTCGAAATCAACTAGGCATCCATCATTGCGCGAACGCGGGGTGCGACGAACATTCCAACGCCCATTGCAACAAGGAAAATCCATAAGCTGGTTCCGCCAAAGGAAATTGCGGCAATGGATGGCCCAGGGCAAAGACCCGCTAGGGCCCAACCCATACCGAATAAGACCGATCCCACAATCAGATTGCGCCCCAATCTAGGTTCTGGTGGCGCGGGGAAATTACCGCCTGTCATCGGGTTACGGCCCTTGGTCAGGATCCATGCGATGGCCATAGGGATCATTGCGCCCCCCATGACAAAGGCCAGTGTTGGATCCCATGCACCAAACACGTCAAGCCACCCTTGAACCTTTGCGGTGTCTGTCATGCCCGAAACAACAAGACCTCCACCAAAGAGCATTCCAGCGATCAATGCGATAATCAGTTTCATTAGATCCACCCCAATACTGCACGGAACAGCGCCATGGTTAGGCCACCCGCCATAATGTAAAAAACTGTCGCCACAATCCCACGCAAGGATAGGCGCGAAATACCGCAAACTCCGTGACCCGATGTACATCCATTTGCGATGCGCGTTCCGATGCCAACCAAAAGACCCGCGGTGACAAGTTGAACGACATTGTCTGTGATGTTCGTTTCGCTACGATCCCAGAATTGCAACACGATGATTGGCATGAAGACCACGCCTGCAAGGAACACGATGCGTTCCGCAGCATTTGACCAACCTGACCCGTCAACCAATCCGCCGATCAGGCCACTGGCTCCCATGATGCGACCGTTCCCCAATAGGAACACGGCCCCACCTAGGCCGATAAACAGCCCACCAATCAGCCCATAAAGCCAATCTGTTTGAAATGCGATATTTTCCATTTTTCGCTCTCTTGAAACAAAGTTAAAACGGCAAGGCCGTCAGTTGCGCTGGACCATAATCGGTCATATTCGAAAAACAATATAAATGATGTCCAGCAGAGGATTTAGGCGCAGTCAAAGGTATTTTCATTGTCTGTGCCAAATAGGAGTTAGAGTTTGTTTACGGGCACCTTTAGGTACACATCCCCATTGTCATCTGGTTCAGGCATGTTGCCCGCGCGCATGTTCACCTGCAGGGATGGGATGATCAACTTGGGCATGGCAAGTGTCGCATCGCGTTCATCGCGCATGGTTGTAAATTCTTCTGCGCTTTTGCCCGCGCCAATGTGAATATTCTTGGTCTTTTGTTCGCCAACGGTTGTTTCCCATGCATATTCGTCGCGGCCCGGCGCCTTATAATCATGTCCAACAAAAATGCGTGTTTCGTCTGGTAGGGCCAGGATTTTTTGAATGGATTGGTACAGCGTTTCGGACGATCCCCCCGGGAAATCACAACGCGCCGTGCCAAAATCTGGCATGAATAACGTATCGCCAACAAAGGCTGCGTCTCCAACAACATAAGTCAGGCAGGCGGGTGTGTGACCAGGGGTGTGCATAACCTCGCCGCGCATTTGTCCGATATGGAATGTGTCGCCCTCTTGGAATAATTGATCAAACTGGCTACCGTCACGTTGGAATTCCGTTCCCTCATTGAACACTTTGCCAAAGGTATCTTGGACGACAGTGATGCGATCCCCGATTCCAATTTTGCCACCTAACTTTTCCTGTAAATAGGGGGCAGCAGACAGGTGATCGGCGTGCACATGACTTTCTAATAGCCATTCAACGGTCAAATTGTTCTCTTGAACATAGGCGATGACGGCATCTGCGGAACGGGTATCCGTGCGTCCAGATGCATAATCAAAATCCAATACGCTATCGACAATAGCGCATGATGATCCGTTTGGATCCTTTACCACATATGAAATGGTGAAAGTTGCGTCGTCAAAAAAGGCTGTTACTTCGGGTGACATATTACATTCTCCAAGCTTTCTTGAAAAACATATATTAATTATTGAATATATTTCAAGGAAAAAATCCAACCTTGGTGTAATAGTCAGAATTTATTGTAGAAAAATTCCCACAATCACGATCATAAGGCCAATCGTTGATAGGAATAATGCCCCCATGTTCCATGGAATCAACTTGCGGATCGCGGCGTTCAGCTCTTCATCTGAGCTTGCGGCATTTTTGGCCTGTCGCGCCTTGATGATACACCAAATCAGTCCAACAAGACCGATGAATGAAACAACCGCGCCACCCCAGATCAGAAAATCCATAGAAATCACCTGTTATCTTTGTTCGTCCGTGGGGTATTCCAAATTCTTCAGCGCTTCAAGTGAAAGCCTGCTTGCACGGAACCGTTGCAGTGGATAGATGTGGCATACACCAAAAACTGATCGAGGCACAGATGGACGACCAAGTTGACAGCAGCTATCGCGTAACAGCAGATGAACTTCGCCAATTTGTGGAACGCTATGAGCGTTTGGAAATTGAAAAGAAGGATATCGCCGATCAGCAAAAGGAAATCATGGCCGAAGCCAAGGGTCGCGGGTACGACACCAAAGTCCTTCGTAAAATAGTGGCGCTGCGCAAGCGGGACGTAAACGATATCGCCGAGGAAGAGGCCGTTTTGGCAATGTACAAAGAAGCGCTGGGAATGCACTAGGTATTAGGGCAACACCAAACGCACACCTGAAATGTCGTTGATGTTTGCCAGATCCGCTTCGTATTGTGCGGTTAGGTCATACACCATCTGCGCATCCCAGCCGGGCACATTCACGTCCTGTTCCAACACATCCGCACGACCAAACCGTTCGGCAAATGCGAACATGACTTTGCGCTTTTGGCGTTCATTCATTTCGGGATGTTTTTCCAAATAGGCCTGAAAACGGGTAAACCCCTCTTCGCTTAAAATGCTTTCCATCAGGCTATAACTTCCGACCATGGGCGTGGAGGGTGAAAAACCGCCCACCAAACGCATCAATTGCCCCCAGATAAAGGGCGTGTCCTCGGTACACCAAATGGTCATCGGCAGCGCGGAAAAGCGTTCGCGAACAGATTTTAACAAATCACTCCACCGCAACGCGCGCGGATCGCTTTTGTTCATTATGAAGTTCAAATTATCTGTTTTCGCCTCGGCCATCAGGGCCGGAATGAATGTCGCGGGGTTGCGTAAGGCAAAGAACAAATGCGTCTGATCCTCTGGGAACAGTTCCACAAAACGCACCAAATTGCTGAGCGCGTGCGGGTAAAATGCATTGTTCTGAATTGTTTCCTTAGGGGCGCCAAAAAAACCAGGGATACCCATGTAGAGCGTGCGACATTCCTCGGGTTCGCCGTTCAAAAACAAGTCTAATAAAATATCGCGCGCATCCGCATCGGGGGCCGTATGATTTGATAGCATCATATGCTGACGCAAGGGGCGGCGATAATTTTTGGGAAGCGGCAACGCAATTTTATTTTGATGGTGCAGGTTTAAGTTGCGGCGCAATGAAAATAACAGATGATCTTCGTCAGTTTTATTCGCACCTGCATGCAAAATGATGCGCATTTGCCCGCTTTCTTGTTTCTTTGATTTGCGATCTATATACCCTGCAACAGTTACAGTTTCAAACACCTAGCGCAATGGGAAACCCGATGCAGTCGTCCCCCAAAGTTTTGCCAAAACAACAGATGGCCAAGTTTGGTTTCAACGGTTGGACCCTTTGGGCATTGTGCATTACGGGCCTTGTCATGGTGCCAATCCTGACGGTTGCGACCCTAGCATTATTTCCAACTGAAAACATTTGGCCCCATCTGCTGAACACAACGCTGCCGCGATATCTTCGCACCACTGTTGCGTTAATGGTCTCTGTCGGTCTGGGCACGGCTGTCGTGGGGACAGTGACGGCATGGCTGATTGTGCGTTACCGCTTTGTCGGGGCAGGATGGTTAGAATGGGCGCTTTTGATGCCATTGGCGATCCCTGCCTATGTGGGGGCATATGCCTTGGTCGATTTATTGGAATATGCAGGCCCCGTGCAAACCGCATTGCGCGGTGTATTTGGTTGGCAAAATGCCCGCGACTATTGGTTCCCTGAAATTCGATCCTTCTCTGCGGCCTGTTTTGTTCTGACCTTTGCGCTTTATCCATATGTCTATTTGCTTGCTCGGGCCGCATTTCGGGATCAATCATCGGCCTCTGATGATGTTGCGAAATCATTGGGGCGCGGGGCATTTGCGCGGTTCTGGCGCATCGGTTTGCCTTTGGCCCGCCCAGCAATCGCCGCGGGCGCGGCCATTGTGATGATGGAAACCGTCAATGATTTTGGCACCGTAGATTATTTTGCGGTTCAGACCCTGACCACAGGCATCTTTAGCGTTTGGCTGCAATCAGGCAACGCCGGCGGTGCTGCACAATTGGCCTGTGTCATTCTGGCCGTAATTATCGTGTTGGTCAGTCTTGAGAAATCAGCCCGTCGTCGCATGAAGTTTTTCAATTTGTCCACACGGCATCGGGGCGTGGAAAAAGCGCAACTGACAGGA
>CAXACF010000063.1:0-7605 GCA_963967125.1 uncultured Rhodobacterales bacterium
CGCCCTACGGACGAATTATGGGATAAGGCTGGTGCTGCGTATACCGTTCATGAAAACGAAGTTGCCAAACCTGGATTGGTTTCACCGTTTTTGGCGTCCGTGCCCAAGCATCACGTTTTTCCCTACCTGCAAGAACGAGCAAAGCAGCGCAATGATCCAGCGGCACTTAAACCAGCATGGCGATCGGTGGGGAATCGTTTTTTGAAATTTGCGATCGAAGAAGCTTCGCAAGAAATAAGATCAAAATTGGTGATTTTTCCGTCCCACTATTTTATTCCCGAACACAAAGATACAGAAATGTACCAAGGTGACGGACCAGTTTACTGTAATCAACTTTGGGGCACCACTTTGAAACGGTACAAGCAGGATCCAACAGTGGATCCTGAGAAAATGCACAAAGCACACATGCAGCGCCTTAGAGAAAATTGTGATTAAAAGCGGGTTGAGAAAAGGTCGCTTCTGATCTCTGATGCCCAAATGGTAATATTTTGTCCAAGGCTATTTAACTATCCCAAGAGTAGACCTAATGTTATCGAAATCATTTAGGAGCGGAAAATGGCGATTAGTCTGACTTGGAAATTTGTTGAACCTGAACTTGACACGATTGCGGTGCATGAAGGTCGCGTTGTTGTGATCGTCAGCAGTGATGCCAAAATTGATCAATTGGGGCGTCGGGTCAACAAATTAACGCGTGGTGCCTTAGTACGCGCGATTGAAAGTGATGCGTTTGAAAAGGTTTCATTGGGTCAGGTTATCTCACTGAATTATCCTGCGGGAATGGCGGCGAGCGCCATCGATATTGTGAAATTGGATCGCCGCTCAGATGCGCTTGTGTCGCGTAAGGCAGGCGTTGCGATTGCCAAAGCCGTTGGCTCCAAAGATACGTTGATCCTTGCAGGCTCTCTCAAAAATGCGGTGGATTTGGTGCAGGGCTATGCATTGCGTGCCTATGAATTTTCGGATCACAAAACCGAAAATGCCGAGGATAAAGAAGCCGCCGTTACAGTAATGATGTCAAAGGCGTCGGAACACCGTAACGCTTGTGAAACCGCACTGGCAATTGTCGAAGGGGTGCATTTTACACGCGATCTGACGAACGAACCCTCAAACATCCTGACAACGACGGAATTCGCCAACCGATTGGTCGCACTGAAGGACCACGGTGTCGAGGTCGAAGTGTTAGAGGAAGCCGATCTGGAAAAATTGGGCATGCGCGCCTTGTTGGGGGTCGGGCAGGGGTCTGATAGCCCGTCCAAGGTGGTCGTCATGCAATGGAATGGGGGCGCCGAAACTGCACAACCCTTTGCCTTGATCGGGAAGGGCGTTGTTTTCGACACGGGCGGTATTTCCCTAAAACCCGCAGGTGGCATGGAGGACATGACCATGGACATGGGCGGCGCGGGTGTTGTTGCGGGCACGATGCTGTCCTTGGCAAAACGCAAGGCCGCGGCCAATGTTGTGGCCCTGGTTGGATTGGTTGAAAACATGCCTTCGGGCAATGCGCAGCGTCCAGGTGATGTTGTTACCTCGATGAAGGGGGACACGATTGAAATTATCAATACCGATGCTGAGGGGCGTTTGGTTCTGTGCGATGTGATGTGGTACGCGCAAGAGCGTTTTAACCCAACAGGGATGATTGATCTGGCCACATTGACAGGGGCAATCATCATTGGGTTGGGCCATGAAAATGCAGGCGTATTTTCAAACGATGATGCATTGTGCGACGGTTTGTTGGCAGCGGCCAAGACACAAGGCGAAGGCGCATGGCGCATGCCATTGGGGGAAGCCTATGACAAAAAACTGAAGTCACGGATTGCAGATGTGAAAAACGTAGGCGATCGCGCGGCGGGCTCCATTACGGCGGCTGCCTTCCTTCAACGGTTTGTTAAGGACAACACGCCATGGGCGCATATTGATATCGCAGGTGTTGCATCGACAAAGACCGAAACACCTTATGCGCCTGTCGGTGCATCCGGCTGGGGCGTGATGACGCTGAACCAGTTGATCCACGATATGTGCGAAAAGGACTAAGGATTTGGGCGCGGCCTATTTTTATCACCTAACCCGCCGTCGATTAGAAGACGCCCTGCCAATGTTGGTTGAGCGTTCGTTGGCGCAAGGATGGCGGGTTGAGGTGCGCGGCACGCGCCCCGATGCCTTGGCGAAATTGGACGACCATCTGTGGACCTACAGCGAGGAAAGCTTTGTTCCCCATGCACGCGTGGGGCAGGACGGGGCCGATGCTGCGCCGGTGATCCTGACGGATCAAGCGTTATCGGGATATGACTGCATCCTGTGCGTGGATGGTGCGGAACTGAATGCGGATGAAGTCAACGCCGCTGAGCGGGCCTGTTTGATATTTGATGGGCATGATGATCAGGCCCTGACGCATGCGCGAGGGCAGTGGAAATCCCTGACCGGTGCGGGATGTTCTGCCCAATACTGGTCCGAAGAAAGCGGAAAGTGGGAATTGAAGGCCGAAAGGTAGGCAGAGTGCTCACGGTGTTTGGCTGTAGTTCTGAGCCTGACATGACAATATAATTCTGTCCTCTGGACAGCTATTTCGTAATGATCAACTGATCACGCGTGATTTCCAAACGGCCAAAACGGTTCAAAAACTCCATCCCTAACAGAGACTTATCCAAATCACCCCCATTGACGGCAGCGCGGACATTGCGTTCCTCGAACGGGCCAAGGGCGACGCGATCCAATCGAATAGGGGCAGTTGCGACGATGCCATTTGCGGTGCGCGCCTGACCCGAAAATTGCAATCGATCCATATCAAACCCTGCGCGCGTCGCATCCTGTGGCGTCAACACGGTTAACGTGGCGCCTGTGTCCACCAATGTGTCAATTGGTGCACCATTTATCACGACCGTTGCGTGGAAATGGCCGTCACGCTGTTTTTGCAATACAACATTGCCGCGTTCATTCACTCGCGCGAATGACCCTGTGCTATTGCGCGAAATATCCTCCCAAATGCCATAGGCCATGACGATCCCACCAAAGATCAAGGCCCAAAGACCAAATTGGCGCAGTGTTTTGCCCATCTGTCCCCGACGCGTCAAAAGCACACCGCCAAGAAGTGCGGCCAACAGGATCCCGTAATAGACCAGTTGTTCCCAATCTCCGGTTCTCACACCGCGCCTCCGTTTGCAGGAAGGAATGCAAAGAACCCTTCTAATACGAATTGCACCGACAGGGCCGCCAACAACATGCCCAATAGCCGGGTCACCACATCAATCCCCGTTTTTCCCAATAGCTTTTCCAATCCATCTGCCATTGAGAAAAAGATAAACACCGAAATCAATCCTGCAAGGGCCACCAACCCAGCCGAGGCCAGACCAATGGGACCTGGCGTTGCGCCCGCGATCAAAATAATCGTTGTGATGGACCCGGGCCCCGCGATCAGGGGAATTGCAAGCGGAAAGACCGAAGGGTCATCCGCCTCCTCCTCTGATTGATCCTCGCGCCGTTTTGCGCGGCGTTGAAATAGCATATCAAGAGCCGTGAGGAACAATAAAATGCCGCCTGCAACACGGAACGCAGGCATGGAAATACCCACAAACGCCAAAACCGTTTCCCCAAACAGCGCAAATAACATCAACACGAAAAACGCCACCCCAATGGCGCGAATGGTGATTTTGCGGCGTGCTTTGGCGGACATCCCTTGGGTTAGGGCCACGAATAGCGGCGTTAATCCAATGGGATCAATAATCACAAATAGCGCCACGAATGATGTGATCAGAAAATCGATGTCCATAATTTACGCCTCTTTGGTTGCAATTAAAAACGTGGGCTTCACATAGGCAATGCTCCATTTATCTATGTGTTGATCCATGCATGCATGAAAACCTGCCATGTTTTTGCGTTCGTCGATTAAAACAATTTGCCCCTGCGGTTGTATGAAATCGAGATACCTTGAAAACGCGTTTTCCCGTTCAATCGTGTGGGTGATCATATGAAGCGTGCGATCAAATAGGATAATGTCCAACCGCTCGGTCGGGGAATAGGTGCTCAGATCAGCAACCTCAGCATCAATGTTAAGGTGCTGTGACGCTGCCGCATTTTTCAATTGCTCAATTCCAATGCTAGACAGGTCAATCCCAATGACGCGATGTCCCATCTGGGCCAATGGGATTGCATCCCGCCCTTGTCCAACCCCCACATCCAACACAGTTTGCCCTACTTCCAAATTTTGGAAAAAGGCAATGACGTCTTCGAACGCAGGGCCAAGCGCGTGGTCCTGTGCGCTATAATATTCATCGTATTTAACGGGCATCCCTAACCCTTGTTTTCAGCCGTATCCAATTTTTCCTGTGCCGTGACCCATAGGGTTTCTGCACGAGACATCGCCTCTTCGACTTCTGCAAATTTTTTGTTCCAAACTTCAAGATCTGCGATGTTTTTGTCACTGTACAATTCTGGATCGGCCAGTTTTGCGGACAGCTTTTCATGCATCTCCATCAGCTTTTCTAAACGATCCTCGCATTTGCGCACCTCGGCGCGCAAGGCCAGAATTTCATCACGGCTGGCCTTTTTGACTTTGGGCTTATCACTTGGTGCCTTGGTGGTGGGTTTGTCCCCTGACAACAACTGACTGCGATAGGTGTCCAAATCATCGTCATAGGGGGTCACGCGCCCACCTTTGACCAACCACAAACGATCCGCCACAAGGGACAGCAAATGCATATCATGGCTGACCAGGACCACGGCCCCTGAATAGGCGGTTAGCGCCTCAACCAATGCCTCGCGGCTTTCGATATCAAGGTGGTTGGTTGGTTCGTCCAAGATCAACAAATGCGGTGCGTCAAGCGTTGCCAGCAACAGGGAAAGCCGTGCTTTTTGTCCCCCGGATAAACGTCCTACTTCCGTATCGGCCTGTTCTGCGCCAATGCCAAATCCCCCCAAAATGGCACGCAACTGTGCTGGCGTTTTTTCGGGGCGCAGGCGGCGAATGTGATCCAGCGGCGTTTCATCGACAAAGAGTTCATCGACCTGATGCTGCGCAAAATATCCGATGCGCAATTTATTCGATGTCACAACGCGTCCAGCCATCGGGTCAAGGCGGCCTGAAATCAGCTTGGACAGGGTTGATTTCCCTTCGCCGTTTTGCCCCAACAGGGCGATGCGATCATCCTGATCAATGCGCAAATCAAGGCGGGACAGGATTGCAGTATCCTCATATCCCACGGTTCCGTTTTCCACGCGCACAATCGGCGGCGAAAGCTCTTCTGGTTCAGGGAAAGAGAAACGGCGCAAGGCGGCCTCTTGTGGGCGGGTGATGGGTTCCAGTTTTGCAATCATCTTCAGGCGCGATTGGGCCTGTTTTGCCTTGTCCGCCTTGTATCTGAAACGATCTACATAGGATTGCAGATGTGCGCGCCGCGCATCTTGGCGTTTGGCCTCGGCCTCTGCACTTGCCAAACGCGCCGCTCGGGTTTTGGCAAATGTGTCATAGGCCCCTTGGTAAAAGGTCAATTTGCGATCCTCAAGATGTAGGATCGATCCAACCGCGCGGTTCAACAGGCCGCGGTCATGGCTGACGATGATCACGGTATGGGGATATTTCGCCAGATAGCTTTCCAGCCAAATTGCCCCCTCAAGGTCCAAATAGTTGGTTGGTTCATCTAGCAACAATAGATCGGGCTCGGCAAACAAAACCGCGGCCAAGGCCACCCGCATCCGCCATCCGCCTGAAAAGGCCGAACAGGGCATCTGTTGTTTTTCGCTTGAAAAACCCAAGCCTTTCAAAATTGATGATGCGCGTCCTTCGGCAGACCAGGCATCAATATCGGCAAGGCGGGTTTGAATTTCGGCGATGCGGTTTGGATCGTCGGCGCGCTCTGCCTCGGCAAGCAATTCGGCGCGTTCTGTATCTGCCGCTAGAACTGTGTCCAAAAGAGAGATGTCGTTTCCAGGAACCTCTTGGGCCACGCCACCAATGCGGGCCTGTCGGGGCAGTTCAATTGACCCTGTTTCCAAGGACAGTTCCCCACGGATCAATCGAAACAGCGTTGTTTTGCCCGTCCCGTTGCGCCCAACCAAGCCCACCTTATGCCCCGCAGGAATGGTTGCAGAGGCATTTTCAAGCAGAGGCCGCCCCTCAACCGAATAAGAGATATCATGGAGTTTGATCATATCCGACGTGTCATCCGCATCTGGGTTCGTTTGCACTGTCAATGAACCGATTTTGACAGATTTGTAAATGCCAAAGCCCAATTGTAAGACGCGCGTAAATGACACTTTTCAAATGAAAGAGGGCATGCTATTGCGCGCCCAGATTTAAATCAGGCACATCGTGCATATCGCAAAAGGAAACATCATGGCGACCGAACGTACCCTAAGCATCATCAAACCAGATGCAACAGCGCGCAACCTAACAGGTAAAATCAACGCGAAATTCGAAGACGCGGGTCTTCGCATCGTTGCACAAAAGCGTATCCAATTGACCAAAGCGCAAGCGGGTAAATTCTATGAAGTGCATGCAGAGCGTCCATTCTATGACGAACTATGTGAATTCATGGCGTCAGCACCTGTTGTTGTTCAGGTTCTAGAAGGCGAAAGCGCAATTGCGAAAAACCGCGAAGTTATGGGCGCAACAAACCCAGCAGACGCAGAAGCGGGTACAATCCGCGCAGAGTTTGCACAGTCAGTTGGCGAAAACTCTGTTCACGGTTCAGACGCACCAGAAACAGCAGCTGTTGAAATCGCGTATTTCTTCTCTGGCCTAGAATTGGTGGGCTAATCACCAAGCAGTTTCGGATCGCCTATCGCGATCCGACCAAGGCGGAGTGCGCTGCACTCCGCCTTTTTTGTTGCGCATTACTTGGTCCCAAATGTCATCATGCGTTCAATTGTTTTGGCCCTGCTACACCTTGCATACCAACTGTCGTCTCTCAGCCCTGCACTGCACTGAGGTTTGTTCCAGGTGTTGAAGGCCGTCTGAGCCATAGAAATATTTTATAATTGGAGCGAAACCGTTAAAAGCGTGCTTTCATGAACAAATAGCGATCTAAGAATGGCGATGGGGTGCCAATGCCATCAATCACGCGTTTAGGGTGTTTGATGACTTGTTTGATGGTCCATTCCGCTTGATAGCCTGACAACAATGCCCATCGGCTGGGTTTTGCAATTTGGAGGCGTAGGGGCAGGGTGCGCTGAACTTCGGCCGCGCGTGTGGCGATTGTTTCGCTGCGTCCGTCGTCCAAGGGGCGTTTGCCCGCGTTTTGCAGGGCGGGGATGGCCTGCATGAATTGCGCAAAACCAAATGCGGCGCCCAATCGTTTCACAACATCCATATCACACGGGCCCAGAACATCCGCCGCAACCGCATAGAGGTTGCCAGATGTGTTCAATAAATAGCGATCAAACGCCGCTTTGTCCGCGAACGGATCGGCATAAATGTCCCACCGCCGCGCATCCACCAAATCCTGCAACAGGCGGGCGTGATCAGGGGTAATATAATAGGCAAGCGGCGTCACAACCTCGTGGCGGCGCACAACATCACTATTTACGATTTCACCCAAAGCATCGTGCCACCATTGCAGGCGCATTTCGGCGATCACCGCCTCTTTCGTCACCCACGGGGCTCGCGCGACTTCT
>CAXACF010000064.1:0-7559 GCA_963967125.1 uncultured Rhodobacterales bacterium
GTAGAATAGCTGCTCCAGCTTCGGCCGCAGCGAGACTGTCCGTAATTATCTCTTCGGGCGTAATGGGCAAATGTGGGGACATAGACGGCGTATGTATCGCGCCAGTAACAGCACAAGAAATGATGACTTTATTATTTACTGACATTATTCATTCCACCCTCTTTTAATACAAAAATGCCAAATATGCCCGTGATTTAACCACAATAATCACGCTGTGACAAAGATTACGGTTCATATGCATTGTTAATGTATTTCCATTTTCAGTTCTAATATGTGGGTGATTTTTTACATAAAAGGAACTCATAAAGCGTTGGAAAGGCACTCTTTGATTAGCTTTTAGATTCAAAAAACATCATAAAAACAATGTGGTGAGATTTACGTGTGTTCTGGCCGCGGGTACCACGTATTGGGTGATTTTTTATCTATGACACTTGCTCATTTGGAAAGTGGGATGTGAAACGGAGCAAAAGAGAACACTGTTTCTTGATTGCTATACGCTCGCGCTGAAAATTGATGCAAATCCGATAAACTCCATTCTTTATGTAATGTAAGAGTTTTTGCAGCAACTTCAGGACGTGGATCAGGTGGCGGAAGTTAGCGGGATGATTGGCAGAGTTAGGGTGCATAAAATTAAGACATTGATTTTTTACGCGAGTTAATCAATATTTTAACAAAGAGTGTCTGGGGAAGTATTTCTAAAGCTAGAAAGAGTGATAGCTAATGGGTCGAAAAATCAAAACTATGGAAGAGTTCGCCTCATTAAGCGGTATTTCCAGACCAACACTTTCAAAATTTTTCAACGATGCGCAGAGCGTTAAAAAATCAACTCGATTAAAAATCGAGCAAGCAATCGAAAAATACGATTATCGCCCAAATTTCTACGCTATGAACCAAAATAGGCGAAAAACGAAAAATATTGGGCTGGTTGTACCAAACTTAACAGATCCATTTTTCGCAGGTATTGCAAGAAAGCTTGAGGAGTTGATTGTACTTTCTGGTTACAATCCACTGCTGTTGAGTTCCCATGGTGGGCCTGAGCAAGAGATTGCAAATCTAGATAGCTTGCGATCCATCAAACCGGCCGGTGTGCTGTTGGCCCCCCTTGGAAGGGCGAGTAATGTTCAAAAATTGAAAGACTTCTCTGCACTTGTTCCAACCGTCTTGTTCGATGCGAATGTTGAGGGAGTGGGTGAGGCCTTCTTTGGTTCTGACAACCATCAATCAATTGGGTTGATGGTCGATTACCTTGCAAGAACGGGCGAGCCGCCAAAATTCTTTGAGATGAAGGACCCGATCAACCCCAATGCCTACAAGAGGCGAGCGGCATATGTCTCGGCAATGGAAAAGTTGGGGCTTGAGCCAGAGCTGTTGCAGGTAAAAGGCGACGGATGGAATTTCGAGGAAATTGGTTTCGCGTCTGGTAGACAGATTATACAAGACTCCAAATATAGAGGCGCCACAATTTTATGTTCGAATGACCGATTGGCAATTGGGTTGTTATCTGCAGCCTACGAGAGTGGACTAAGAGTTGGGCATAGCGCTGAGTGTGATTTGAGGGTTGCTGGCCATGACGATCACCCGTTTTCACGATATACTTGTCCGTCACTCACGACAATTGCTCAGGATTATGATGCAATCGGAGAGCGTAGCGTATCTGAGATGTTGAAAATTATTGATGGCGCAAATGGAATCGCTGAGCGTTCTGAGGAGCTTTTTGAAGGGCGTTTAGTTATGAGAACCTCAGCATAGTTAATGTTTTACGCTTGTTTTTCTATAGATTTACACGCGTAAAAAAATTATTGACTGCGTGTTTCTTCCATATTAGACATAGTGGCACATTCATCCAATCAGGGAGGTTCCAGGATGTCTTTGAAGAAATCTTTGTTTGCAGCAAGTGCAGCAGCTTTGATGGCTGGTGGCGCATATGCCGCAGACTCACTAACGATTGCGATCGTGAACAACGGTCACATGATCAACATGCAGAAAGTTGCAGAAGCTTATACAGCTGAAACTGGTGTTGCATTGAACTGGGTTGCTCTAGAAGAAGGTGTTCTTCGTGAGCAGGTAACATCTGACACAGCCACAGGCGGCGGTCAGTACGACATCATCAACATCGGCATGCAGGAAGCGCCAATCTGGGGTGCGGCAGGCTGGATCGAGCCATTAAACTTTGGCGCAGACTACGACATGGATGATATCCTACCAGCGATCCGCGCAGGTTTGTCACACGAAGGCACAATGTATGCTGCACCGTTCTACGGTGAATCATCAATGGTCATGTATCGCAAAGACCTAACTGATGCAGCTGGTGTTACAGTTCGTGACAATGACTCATGGGCAAACATCAAAGGTGCAGCAGCAGCAATGCACGATCCCGACAACGGCGTTTATGGTGCATGTTTGCGCGGTAAGCCAGGTTGGGGTGACAACATGGCGTTCATCACGACTGTTGTGAACTCATTCGGTGGTGCATGGTTTGATGCGGACATGCGTCCAACAATCGACTCAGCAGCATGGGAAGAAGCAATCAACTTCTACGTT
Source organism: uncultured Rhodobacterales bacterium (assembly GCA_963967125.1). Lineage (GTDB taxonomy): Bacteria > Pseudomonadota > Alphaproteobacteria > Rhodobacterales > Rhodobacteraceae > HIMB11. The sequence continues at coordinate 2,542 of CAXACF010000064.1, forward strand.
GATCTATTGGGTAACTATGGACCTCCCGGTTCAGAAGGTAACTCATTCAACGAAATCCTTGCGCTTTACAACGAAGGCAAGTGTGGCATGTGGATTGACGCGACAATCGCGGCATCTTTCCTAACAGTTGACGGCGTTGCATATGCACAATCACCAAATGCTGGTAACCCAGTTGGTGCGAACTGGTTGTGGGCGTGGGCGATGGCTGTTCCAGCGGGATCACCGAATGCAGACGCAGCTAAAGCGTTCATCGAATGGGCGACATCAAAAGAGTACGTCCAAGCGGTTGGTAACCACCCAGACTTCGGTTGGGGTTCAGTTCCGACTGGTCAGCGTTCATCTACATACGCATTGCCAGAATTCCAGGCAGTTGCAGGTTTTGCAGCAGCGGAAATGGCGGCGATTGAATCAGCAGCACCAGAAGCAACTGATCTAAAACCATACGTTGGTGTTCAGTTCGCAGCTATCCCAGAATTCCCAGAAGTTGGTAGCGCAGTTGCACAAGAGATGGCAGCAGCACTATCAGGTGCGAAATCTGTGAAAGACGCTCTTGCAGCATCACAAGCTGCAGCTGACGCAATCATGTCAGAAGCGGGTTACTACTAACTCTTCTCCCGAGAATGAAAAGGGGCGTGGCACTCACAATAGCGCCCCTTTTCGCAATACTTCCACTGAAGTATATCATCCTATTTACAACCGTTTCGCTAAATGAGCTTATGGGTTTTACAACCCAAAAGTAGGTAATCCATCATGACTAATCGAAGCCTGCCACGCTTACTTCAAGCACCAGCCGTTTTATTACTCCTCGTATGGATGCTGGTCCCTCTGAGTATCACTCTCTATTTTTCGTTTATCCGTTACGTGTTGAATAGCTTGCGCAAACCGGAATGGACCAAGCCAGCCCTAAGCAATTGGCGCGGATTTGGTAATTACGAATTTGTCCTGAATAACAAAGATTTTATTTTGGCAATTCAAAACAGCCTTTTGATTGTCTGCAGTATTCTGATTTTAACAGTTATCTTTGGTGTATTAATCGCAGTTTTGATCAACAAAACATTCATGGGGCGTGGCGTCGTTCGAGTGTTATTGATTTCGCCGTTTTTTGTTATGCCCGCTGTGAATGCAGTTTTGTGGATTAACATGATCTTGGATCCTGTTTTGGGTTTGCAAGGATTGGCAGTCGCAGGGATAAATGAAGTAATTGACGGCTTACGTAATCTGCCGATCTTGGGTGGCTTCTTTTCTATGTGGCCCGAGCTTGAGCCAATTTCGTTTCGTGCAACTCAGACTTCAGCTTATGCCGTTATTACAATGGTAACCTGGCAATGGACCCCATTTGCGGTTTTGATTTTTATGACATCGCTGCAATCCGAAGATCAGCAACAAAAAGAAGCTGCTGTACTGGATGGTGCAGGAACTTGGTCACAATTCCGCTTCCTGACCTTACCCCATTTGGCCCGCCCGATTGCGATCGTTGTAATGATACAAGCAATCTTCCACCTATCTTTGTATGCAGAGATAGAAATTGTAAGCCGCGGCAATGGTAACAAAAATTTGCCTTATCTAATTGGTGAATTTGCAAACAACAATATTGGTGCAGCGAGTGCTACAGGTATATTTGCAGTCATCCTAGCAAATATCGTCGCGATCTTCTTGCTACGCATGATCGGCAAGACATTGATGGATTGAGGTGAAAATCATGGCTATTGTTTCAACGAACTCAAGTATATCGCAATATGGCCGACCAGTATTGGCCTGGGGTGTGGCGCTGCTGTTTTTCTTTCCGATCTTTTGGATGGTATTGACCAGCTTTAAGACCGATGCGGACGCTGTGAAACCAGAATTCTTGATTTGGTTCACGCCAACTTTGGATAACTATCTAAACTTGACTGAGAACTATGATTATTGGCGATTTGCTACAAACTCGGTCATAACCTCTGTCTGCGCAACCTTGTTTACGCTCGTGGTCGGTATCCCCGCTGCTTATGCGATGGCTTTTAATCCAAGTCGTGCAACGAAGGATATTTTGATGTGGATGTTGTCCACAAAAATGCTGCCAGCGGCTGCGGTCTTGTACCCTATGATCTTTTTGGCGAAAGGTATCGGTCTATACGATACTCATATTTTGGTCATTACCGTTGTTAGCTTAATTAACCTTCCGATCGCGATTTGGATGTTGTTCACCTATTTCAAAGAAATTCCAAAGGATATCATCGAAGCGGGTAAAATGGATGGGGTAAGCACGTGGGGTGAAGTCAAAGAAATCCTTATTCCTCTGGCTTGGGGTGGCATCGCATCGACTGCTCTACTTATTTTTATTTTCTGCTGGAACGAAGCCTATTGGACCGTACGACTGACAACGATTGATGCAGCAACGCTTTCTAAGCTCATCGAAGGGAATAGAGCTCCGGAGGGGTTGTTCTTTGGACGCTTATCCGCTGTGTCTACTGCTGCTGTCGGACCCATCGTTGTGTTGGGATGGTTCTGCCAAAAACAACTCGTCCAAGGTTTGACCTTTGGCGCCGTGAAATAAGGAAAGATTATGGGACGCATCGTACTTAACAATGTTACGAAAAGCTTTGGTGAGACGCAGGTTATTCCTCCTTTGGATCTAACTATCGAGGACGGTGAATTTGCGGTCTTCGTGGGGCCATCAGGCTGCGGTAAATCTACACTGCTTCGGATGATCGCTGGACTTGAGGATTTGACCTCGGGGCAAATTGAAATCGATGGTGATGATGTCACTCAGGTTCCACCATCAAAGCGTGGCCTTGCAATGGTATTCCAATCCTATGCTTTGTATCCCCATATGACTGTGCGCAAAAACATCGCCTTTCCATTGCGGATGGAAGGTATGGACCAGTCGGAAATTGATAAAAAGGTTGAGGCCGCTGCCAAATCCCTAAATTTGTCAGATTACCTTGATCGCAAGCCTGCCGCGCTGTCTGGTGGTCAACGCCAGCGCGTCGCCATTGGGCGCGCAATTGTGCGCAACCCTTCCGCTTTCCTTTTCGATGAACCATTGTCAAACCTTGACGCGGCATTGCGCGTAGGCATGCGTCTTGAGATCAGTGAAATGCACGAAAGCATGAAAACAACGATGATCTACGTCACGCACGATCAGGTCGAAGCGATGACAATGGCGGATAAGATCGTTGTGCTTCAAGCGGGCGTGATTGAACAAGTTGGAACGCCTCTCGAACTTTATCACACACCAAGAAATGTGTTTGTAGCTGGATTTATCGGGTCGCCAAAGATGAATATCTTTTCTGGGTCTGAGGCCGAGAAACTTGGTGCGCATACTGCCGGCATACGACCAGAACATATTGACATCGATTTGTCGGGGGGCACTTGGAAAGGCACCGTCGGAGTGGCAGAGCATCTAGGATCAGATACGTTTGTTCACGTTCACGACACAGGGCTTGGAGATTTGGTTACTGTTCGTATTGCAGGCGATGTTGCTGTTAAGCATGGGGATACAATTTATTTGACCCCACAAATGGACAAAATTCATAAATTTGATGAACAAGGGCTGCGCGTATGACAGGGCGGCTCTCTGGAAAAGTAGCTTTAATTACGGGTGCCGCCCGAGGAATCGGGCGTGCATTTGCCAAAGCTTATGTTCAAGAGGGCGCTAAAGTCGCAATTTGTGACATAAACATCGAGCGTGCAAAAATTACTGCGCAGGAAATTGGCGGTTCAGCGATCGCCATAGAAATGGATGTCACCCGTCAAGATAGCATCGATGAGGCTATTACCAGTGTCGTTTCAAAATTTGGCAGAATTGATATTTTGATCAATAACGCGGCTGTCTTTACGGCTGCACCAATTGCCGAAATCAGTCGAACAGATTTTGATCGCACGTTTGAAATTAATGTGGCAGGTACTCTCTTCACGATGCAGGCGGTCGCTCGTCAAATGATCGCGCAAGGCCACGGTGGTTCGATCATAAATATGGCCAGTCAGGCAGGGCGTCGTGGCGAAGCGCTGGTATCTGTTTATTGCGCTTCGAAGGCCGCAGTCATTAGTTTGACCCAATCCGCCGCACTGAACCTAATTCAGCATGGTATTAACGTGAATGCTATAGCCCCTGGGGTGGTCGACGGAGAGCATTGGGACGATGTCGACACATATTTCGCGAAATATGAAGGCAAAGCGCCAGGGCAAAAGAAAGCCGAAGTCAGTCAAGCAGTCCCCTATGGACGCATGGCAACTCCTTACGATTTGACAGGTATGGCTATTTTTCTGGCATCCGAAGAGGCAAAATATATCGTTGCACAAACGTACAACGTGGATGGCGGAAATTGGATGAGTTGATGGACGATTTTGTACGGGGAACTAAGCCGATGGAACTCAGCAAGGAAACGTTGAATGAATTGCCGCAGACAGTGATCGTGCCCAACTACGATCGTTCTGCATTAAGACCCGGGATCCTACATATAGGTGTCGGTAATTTCCATCGTGCCCATCAAGCGTGGTATCTTCATCGCTTGATGCAGCGTGGAGAAGCGCTTGATTGGGCAATTGTTGGTGCTGGCATCATGGAGTTTGATAAGGAGCAGCGGCAGAAATTATTGTCACAAGACTGCCTAACGACCCTTGTTGAATTGGATCCAGATGGTCAATCTGTGGAAGTTATTGGTTCGATGTTTGACTATGTCGAAATATCGGATGGAAATTCAGCGCTGATTAAAAGAATGAGTGACGCTGACATAAAAATCATATCTCTTACCGTGACTGAGGGGGGATATTTCCAAGATCCGAATTCAGGCACGTTGGATCACACGCATCCCGACATTCAGTTCGACGCAGCCAATGCGACGACGCCGAAAACAGTTTTTGGAGCGATTGTTGAGGCCTTGCGGCTGAGACATATTCAGGGAAATGGCCCCGTTACTTTGCAAAGCTGCGATAATTTGCAGGGGAACGGGACGATCCTGCGTAAAATTGTGGTTTCTTTGGCTAGGATGTCCGATCCGAAATTAGCCGTCTGGATCGATGAAAACTGTTCATTTCCC
>CAXACF010000065.1:0-7524 GCA_963967125.1 uncultured Rhodobacterales bacterium
TTTCCCAAGACTAAATGCACTTTCTTTTTGGATATTTATTGCAGGTGGATTGTTTTCAGTGGCAAAGGAATGGACGGGCATTTCAACGGGCATACCCCCTGCCTGATAAACACCCTTTTTCACATATTCAGCACGATCGCGCAGATGGTGGTGACAGGGCGAGAGATCAGACCAGGTGTTAATGATGGCGATGATTGGTTTTCCCTCCCAATCGGCACCATCCAATCCCATCTGCATCGCGCGTGATCTGTGACCGAAAGACCGTAAATCATCTGGTGCAAACCAACGTGCTGAGCGTAAATCCTCTGGTTTTTTCATGTTTGACCACCCCTGCTTTTTATCACTTGTCTGAAGTTGAACATGTAAATCAAAACGAAATCAACTCTATAAAAAAACGCAGGCCATGTGGCCCGCGTTTGTGTACTGGCTTTCTAATTGCGCATCGGCGCAAATTCCATGCGTCAACCACGCATCTTGGCACCGCTTGGGTCATAGATTGGTGCGCCCTGAACTGTCGCGCCATAACGTTCACCCAGAATTTCAACATCAAGCGTTGTACCCGCCGTGGCGTGTTCGGTTGCAATATAGGCCATTGCCATGGAACATTTCGCATGATGGGCATAGCCACCCGAAGTGATATACCCCACGGCCGTGTCGCCGACCAAAACAGCCTCATCCGAGGTGACATCAATGGGTGTATCAATGACCAAAGTGACCAATTTACGCTTTGGCCCTGCCTCTTTCGCGGCAAGGGTTGCGGATTTGCCTGTGAACTCTTTGTTCCAATTGATGAATGCATCCATGCCGCTTTCGACGGCGTCAAAATCTGGGCGGAATTCCAAACCCCATGCGCCCCACCCTTTTTCAAGGCGCAGAGACATCAAGGCGCGTGCGCCATACCATTTATAACCCAAATCTGCGCCTGCCTCTTCAATCGCCTCAGAAAGGCGGAGCAGATACTGTGGACGACAATAAATCTCGTATCCCAATTCACCCGAGAAACTGATCCGGTTCAAAACGACGGGCACACCGCCTACGAAAGTTTCGCGGCAATCGCGGAATTTCATACCTTCGGCAGAGACATCATCACGGGTGATGCGGGACAGCAATTCACGTGACTTCGGACCTGACAGGGCGATGCCATGCCATTCGGCCGTTTGGTTTTCATGCGTCACCCCATCGGGCAAGGTTTTTGCGAAGAAGCGGCTGTGCGCATCCTGCATTACGCCCGATCCAAACAGCATGAAATGATCATCCGCCAAACAGGCAACCGTTAAATCCCCATAAAGGCGACCCTTTTCCGTGATCATCGGGGTCAGGGCGATACGACCAGGTTTCGGAATGAAGCCCGCCATAGTTTGGTTCAACCATTCCCGCGCGCCTGCACCTTTGATCACGTGTTTTGCAAAGTTTGCAACCTCGATCCCGCCAACACCACTGCGCACGGCGGCGCATTCGGCGGCGACATAATCGTGCGAACGGTTGCGTTCAAATGTTGGATCCTCCCACGCATCTGAGGGGTCATTTGCAAACCAAAGCGCGTTTTCCAATCCAAAGGATTGTCCCATCCGCGCACCCTTCATCACCAGACGATCATAAAGCGCGGTTGTTTGCTGCACACGGCCCTTTGGTAGGGTTTCATTGGGGAAGGTCATCACAAAGCGACGTTCATAGTTTTCCGTGGATTTGACCGTCCCCCAATCGGGTGTCGCCCAATCGCCAAAGCGGGCAACATCCATCGCCCAAACATCGATTGAAGGTTCCCCATCAATCATCCATTCCGCCATACTCAGGCCAACGCCGCCCCCCTGACAGAACCCCGCCATGACACCGACAGCGCACCAATAGTTGGTCATGCCCGGAACAGGGCCAATCATGGGGTTCCCATCGGGACCAAAGGTGAATGGGCCGTTGATCGCATCCTTAATCCCTGCCTCTGCGAGTGCTGGGATACGTTCAAAGGCCAATTCCAAACGATCCGCGATATTGTCCAAATTCGGTTGCAACAATTCGTGCCCGAAATCCCACGGCGTTCCGCCCACTTTCCACGGTGTGCCCACAGGTTCGTAGGTGCCCAGCAGCATGCCCTCGCGTTCCTGACGGAAATAAATGTTTGCCTCATAATCAATGCCGCAAGGGAGACGAGAGCCGAAATTTGCAACCTCATCAATTTTTTCGGTCAGCAAATAATGGTGTTCCATCGGCTGCACGGGCACGTTTAGGCCACCCATTTTACCAACTTCACGCGCCCATAGCCCGCCACAGTTCACGATGATTTCGGCATTCACTACACCACGCGGTGTGGTGACATCCCAACTGCCATCTGCGCGTTGAGTTGTGGCTGTAACTGGCGTATGCGTGAAATATTGTGCCCCATGAACACGCGCGGATTTCGCAAATGCATATGTCGCCCCTGATGGATCCAAATCCCCGTCCTGATCATCCCAAAGGGCCGCATAATAATGTTTTGGATCAATCAGAGGATGACGTTCGGCAACCTCAGCAGGGCTGATGAATTCCTGATGCAATCCCATATAGCGCGCCTTGGACCGTTCGCGTTTTAGGTAGTCATACCATTCCTTATTCGAGGCCAAATAAAAACCGCCCGTCATATGAAGTCCTACGGAATGGCCCGATGTTTCCTCGATCTCTTTATACAGGTCGATTGTGTAGCCTTGTAGTCGGCTGATGTTTGGGTCTGAACTGATCGTGTGGATTTGCCCCGCCGCGTGCCAGCTGGATCCTGATGTCAGCTCATCTCGCTCCAGCAGGATCACATCCTTCCAGCCGAATTTGGCCAAGTGAAATAGAATGGAACATCCAACAACGCCGCCGCCGATTACGACAACCTTTGCGTGGCTTGGTAAGGCTTTACCGCCTGTTGTTTCGTCTTTTTGAATAGTTGGCATCTTTCACTCTCCCTAATCAATACCACGCATCGGGCAATTCCGATTTGCGCCGCGCAACATAGTCTGTCAGCGCCTCTTTCTTGGCCGCGTCCAATGCGGGTGGTTCATATTGTTTCAACATTTCGTTCCAGCGTTCAAAGGCACGTTTGCGCATATCCTTTGAACCGCCCTCTTCCCAACTTTCGACATTTTCACTGTCGCTCAACTTTGGCTCATAAAACGCCGTTTGATAATTCCGCATCGTGTGATCACTGCCCAGGAAATGCCCCCCTGGCGCCACCTGTTCATAGGCATCGCGTGCAAAGGCATCTGGGCCCAAATCCAATCCTTGACCCAAGAATTTTTGATAACTGCCCAAACGATCCGCATCCATGATCAATTTTTCAAACCCAGTGGATAAACCGCCTTCTAACCATCCCGCTGCGTGAAGGGTATAGTTTGATCCCCCTAATACTGTGGAATGCATGCTATCGGCACTTTCATAGGCGGCTTGGGCATCTTCGATTTTTGATGCGGTCAAGGATCCCCCGCAGCGCAAGGGCAATCCCAAACGACGCGCCATTTGTCCGATCACATAATTGGACAGCACGGGTTCGGGCATTCCGAATGTGGGCGCACCCGATTTCAAACTCATCGAAGATAGGAAATTGCCCATCACAAATGGCGCACCGGGACGCACCAATTGCGCAAATGCACAGCACATCATGGATTCGGCAACCGCCTGCGCGACCGAGGCTGCTGTGCTGACGGGGCCCATGGCCCCCGTCAGGATAAAGGGCGTCACAACCATCGCCTGCCCACGAGAGGAATATACTTGGATCGCTTCACTGACCACGCGGTCCACCAACAGGGGTGAATTGGTGTTGACGTTGGCCATGATGCAGACGTTTTCGTCCATCACATCCGCACCAAACATGATCTCCACCATATCCACACTGTCCTGCGCACGACTTTTTTCGGTGATGGCCCCCAAATGCGGTTTGTCTGACAGTGTCATTTGCGCATAAAGCATATCCAAATGACGTTTTGAAACAGGAATGTCCGTAGGTTCACAAATCACCAATCCGCCATGGTGCAGGTTTGGATGCATATAAACCAATTTCAGCAATTTTTCATAATCGTCAAAGGCCGCATATCTGCGCCCCTTTTCCAGATCACGCACAAAGGGCGCACCATAGATTGGGGCGAACACCTGATGGTTGCCCCCTATCGTAACGTTTCGCGCAGGATTGCGCGAGATTTGCGTGAACTGATTGGGCGCCTTGGCAACCAATTCGCGGATCCATTTTGCATCCGCACGGATGAGATCCCCATGTTCCCCAATTGGCGTCACACCCGCCGCACGCCAAATGTCCAAGGCAATGGGATCATCACGAAACGCAACACCAATGTTTTCAATCAACCAATCAACCTGTTGATCCAATTGCTGCAGCTGCTCTTCATCCAAAACATCGAAATGGGGAACACTGCGTTGGATATAGGGGGACGGGATCGCGCCACCCACGGTTTCCGTTGATCTGCGATCTTTGCGACTACGCCTTGCCATACTGCCCGCTCCGAAAATTACGTTCTCGCTATCTAAGCACGGAAATCCAATTTGTGACCCTTGAAAAAATCCATGTTTTGGATAGACACAGTCTATGCAAAATTTCTGGAAAAAATTTCAATCGCCACGCAACCTGATCATATTTGAATCGGCGGCCCGATTGGGATCATTCACCCGTGCGGCAGAGGAATTGGCCATTCAGCAACCATCCGTCAGTGCCGCCATCCGTCAACTTGAGGACACGCTGGGCACCGTTTTGTTTGTACGCGCCCACCGTAACGTAACGCTAACAGCTGCTGGATCGCGTTTATTTGCAGGGGTTTCGCGATCTTTATCGGGGTTAGAGGCCGCCATTACAGCCACGCAAGAATTGGGTCGTAATTTACACGTCACCCTTTCCACATCTTCGGCGTTTTCCTATTATTGGATGATGCCGCGTCTAAGCGCGTTTCACACCATCCATCCAAAAATCGACTTACGCCTACAAACCAGTGATCGTGACGTTGATTTGAACGTCGAAAATATATCACTTGGCATACGTGTAGGAAATGGCAACTGGGCAGGACATGAGGCGGTAAAAATCGCGGATGAAATCATATATCCCGTTGCCCACCCCCGTGTCATGCAATCAGCCCGCAACCTGCGCTCTGTTCCAAATCTGATGAACGAACGCCTGATCCACCTAGAAGAACCAATCCGCGAACGCCCCACATGGAGCGATTGGTTTGCACATCACGATATCCCGAACCGTGACATTCACGCAGGCCTGCGCCTGAACGATTATGCCTTGGTCCTACAAGCGGCCGTATCAGGCGAAGGCTTCGCCTTTGGCTGGGATCACATCGTGCGCAATTTGTTAGAGCGTGGATTATTGCTTGCCCGCAAAGATTGGGCCTGGAACACGGGGCGCGGCGTTTATTTGGTTTGGGCGCGGGACAAACCCTTAAGCGCCCAAGCCATTGCGGTGCGCGATTGGATCATTGGCGTGTCTGATTTCCCAAATGATCAGGGCCGATCATCCTCGATATAATAGCGCACGTTGTCTTCAAAACTTTCATCGGCACTGAGCCCAAGGAGGAGCGCCTTTTGTGCATTCATGTCATAACGCCACCCGGCATTGGCGCGCACGCGCAGGCGGCGCACGCCATCGGCCCACACCATCAGCGTCGCGAAATCGCCCGAAAGCTCGGGCTGCACGGTCGGCACTTCGCCCGCCATCACTTCGCCGGTGGTGCCGTCGATGGTGATGGTGTCGCCCGCATTGACCACGCGCGCGTCGGCCCCGAGACCGACACGCATCACGCCGGCCTTGGCATCGATCGCAATGCCGCCGGCACCGGAAACGCACGGACGCCCCATGCCGCGCGCCACCACCGCGGCGTGGCTGGTCATGCCGCCGCGCGCGGTGAGGATGCCCTTGGCGGCGTGCATGCCGTGAATGTCTTCCGGGCTGGTTTCGGTGCGGATCAGGATCACCGCCTCGCCTGCTGCCGCACGCTTCTCGGCGGTGTCGCTGTCGAACACGGCAAAGCCCGAGGCCGCGCCGGGCGAGGCCGGCAGGCCCTTGGTCAGCACGTCGCGCACCGCCTTGGGGTCGAGCGTCGGGTGCAGCAACTGGTCGAGCGCTGCCGGATCGACGCGCTCGACGGCCTCCTCGCGCGTGATCAGCCCTTCCTCGGCCATGTCGACCGCGATCTTGAGCGCGGCCTTGGCGGTGCGCTTGCCGTTGCGGGTCTGCAGCATCCACAGCTTGCCCTGCTGCACGGTGAATTCGATGTCCTGCATGTCGCGGTAATGCGTTTCGAGCAGGTCGAACACCTTGGCGAGTTCGGCGAACACCACCGGCATCGCCTCTTCCATCGACAGCGGCTTGGCGCCTGCCGCCTCGCGTGCGGCGGTGGTGAGATATTGCGGGGTGCGGATGCCGGCGACGACGTCCTCGCCCTGCGCATTGATCAGGAATTCGCCATAATAGGCGCGTGCGCCGATCGCCGGATCGCGCGTGAACGCAACGCCCGTGGCCGAAGTGTCGCCCATATTGCCGAACACCATCGCCTGCACGTTGACGGCGGTGCCCCAGCTTGCCGGAATGTCGTTAAGGCGACGATAGACCTTGGCGCGTTCCGACTGCCACGATCCGAACACCGCGCCGACCGCGCCCCATAATTGGTCGCGCACGTCCTGCGGGAAGGGCTTGCCCCACAATTTCTCGACCAGGCCCTTATATTCGGCAACCAGGCCGCGCAGGTCATCGGCGGTGAGATCGGTATCGAGGAAATAGCCGCGATCTTCCTTGGCGATTTCCAGCGCTTCCTCGAACGCGTCGTGATCGAGTTCGAGGACGACGTCCGAATACATCTGGATGAAGCGGCGATAGCTGTCCCACGCGAAGCGCGCGTCGCCGCTGGTGGCGGCGAGGCCCTCGACGGTCTGGTCGTTGAGGCCGAGGTTGAGCACCGTATCCATCATGCCCGGCATCGACGCGCGCGCGCCGGAGCGGACCGAGACGAGCAGCGGGTCCGCCGGGTTGCCGAAGCGCTTGCCGGTCACGCCTTCGATATGGGCGATGCCGGTCGCGACTTCGTCGCGCAGGCTTTGCGGGAATTGGCCGCCTTCATCATAATAGACCGCGCAGAACTCGGTCGAGATGGTGAAGCCGGGCGGCACCGGCAGGCCGATCGCGGCCATCTCGGCAAGGTTCGCGCCCTTGCCCCCCAGGAGGTTGCGGTCCCCCTTGCCCCCGTCCGAAACACCGCCGCCGAACCGATACACGTATTGCGTCATGGGTCTTCCCTCTAAGTACCTGTATTCGCTGGGGAGGCGTTTGGAAGGTGAGGCTAAAGTTAGGGCAAAGTGCGCGTCCGTTCAGCCCTCGACCTTGGAAAAATCTGCGACATCGTGCACCGCAGCACGGACCCGATCAAGCAACGCAAGCCGGTCGGCGCGCTTTTCCGGACCGGGATCGTTCACGATCACGCCCTCGAAAAACGCATCGATCGGGCCGCACAACGTGGCGAGCGCTGCCACCCCTGCCTCGCAACCCCCGCCCGCGCCCGCCCCCCCGCCCTG
>CAXACF010000066.1:0-7478 GCA_963967125.1 uncultured Rhodobacterales bacterium
AAGAATAAATTCACTATCTCAAATAGAATCTGAAGTCGAAAATATTTTTAATCTTGGCCCTTCACTTTTTGATATCTTTGATAGTGATGGAGATGACTGGGCTGCTGGTTGGATATTGCAAGTTTTAAAAAAATTAAAGCCTGAATTCTTTACAAACTCTAAATTCAATAATTGGTTTAATACATATTCAGATATTGATATTAATTATGAGGAATTGCAATTGATGTTAGTTGAGCAAAAATTTGAAGATGCAGATAGATTAACAAGTTCCTACTTACGAAAATTAGCTGGAAAATTAGCTGAAAAACGTGGATATGTTTTCTACAGTGAAGTTAAAAATATGTCAGGAAAAGATCTAGAAACAATAGATAGATTATGGACTATTTATTCTACTGGTAGATTTGGATTTTCAATTCAAGCAAAGATATTAAAATCAGTAGGGAAAAAATATGAATTAATGTGGCCGAAAATAGGTTGGAAAAAAGAGGGCTTATGGACTAGATATCCTGGATCTTTTTGCTGGTCATTGGATGCTCCTGATGGACATATGCCTTTAATAAATCAACTAAGAGGAGTAAGACTTATGGACTCCATCCTAAAGCATCCTGCTATTGCAGAGAGACATAATAATATTCTTTAAATTGAGGTATTTAATAAGTTAAAATTAAGACAGTATCAAAATATTATTATGTCCTTATTCCGGGGCAAAAATATTTTAAAAAGATTTTTTAAAAGACCAAAGATTAACTGGTCAAACTACGAATTCGAATCATCATTACAGTTAAATGAATTTGTCGATCAATTATTAGAACCTATTAAAAATTCTCAATCAAGCTATCTTATAAAACTTGGTTTACATGAAGCTCTAGTTAACGCAGTAAAACATGGAAATAAATTAGATCCTAAAAAAAATATTAGAGTAAGAAGAATAATTACTCCTAATTGGTGTGTTTGGCAAATTCAAGATCAAGGTAATGGTTTAGAAATAAAAAAAAGAGACTATAAATTACCAAAAAAGTAACTAGTGTAAGTGGACGTGGTCTTTACATTATTAATGAATGTTTTGATGACATTAGATGGAGTAGTAAAGGTAATAGGCTTCAGTTGGCTTTAAAAAGGTGATTTTTACTAGGGCAAGGTTGATTTACGTTTATTTCTTTTAACCATTTAACACTTTCTTCTATATACTCAATAGATTCCTTGTCATTGCAAGAAATAATTAGATGGCATAATCCAGCCGAAATTAGTTCTGCAGCTCGTTTATATTTATTTCCTTTATCTTTATGCCATTTAGAATGATCAATCTTTAATTTGTCATTAAGACTTTGAACAAGCTGAATAGTATCTTTATCCCAATAGGTCATAGAAGTTTTTATTTACTTTACAGCAGACCATACTTTGGTCATAAAAAAGGAATTTGATTTTACATCTTTAAACCCTACATCCTCAATTTTAGAATCTATATCCTCTTTTATGTAATCACAATAAAAAGGCTCATGAAAAGATTTATAGAAGTTTTCCATTACGGATGTAAAGTCAGGTGAATCACTTATTTGAATTGAATCAGCTAAAACTAATATTCCCCCAGGTTCAAGAACTCTAAAAAATTCATTTAATACTTTAGCTCTAATTGTTCTAGGTAATTCATGAAATAAGTAAACACAAGAAATGCATTGAAAACTATCATTTTCAAAAGGTAATTCTTCAGCATTACCTTTTATTAACTGAATTAAATCTCCATCTAAATCTGAAATATATCTACTTGCCTCTTTTAAGTATGAATCAGATAAATCAATTCCTGTAATTTTTTCTTTAGGAAATGCGGCTCTTAATTGTTTTAATGTTCTTCCTGATCCTGTAGCCACATCAAGTATTTTTATAGAGCTTTTTTTTCTATCACTAAAATTTTTAAGTCCTTCTTTTATTGGCTTAATTATTCTTCTCCTCATTGAGTCAGCACTTCCATTGAAAAGTATCTCTACTTGTAGGTCATAAATGCTAGCTGAAAAATCTGATAAATAACCATCTGTTTGATGATGAAAATTTCTCAAGTAATATTGAGGATAATTATCTTTATCAATTGATTTTGGAAGATCATCAAAGTTTTGTTTTCTGCGTCTATCCCATGTATTAGGCATATCGAGCCAAATTTTAGGATATTGAGTTAGATATCTAAGCCATGGTTCGTCAAACAATAATTTTTTTGGATATATATTTTTTTCTGCATCATTCCAATCTTCTTCTCTTAAAATATCCATTGAATTTTGGATTTGCATTAGAAGATCCTTATCTATATCAAAATTTTCAAGCTTAGAATCTGGAAGAATAAAATTCATTAATCTTGAACTGATCTGCTTGTGAGCGAAACCTGCAATGCTTTTACTTTGTTGTAGCGTTTTATATGCAATTTTTGAAATAGATTCCCTAGCCATTTTTCAATTTATATATATATATTCCAACAAAAAAAAAATCAATTTGAGAATATTTTGTGATATTTCTCAAATTGATTAATTTAAACTAATTTTTTCTTTAATTATGCATCGTAATACATGAAAAATTCATGGGAATGAACTCTTTGTCTTCCCATCCGTTTTCAAAGATATGCCACAAGATACCCCAAACCAACGCAACATCGGTGCCGGGACGGAAACGGACATATTCATCCGCATGCGCCGCAGTCCGTGTGAAACGCGGGTCGCACACGATCAATGGCGCATTGTTCTGTTCCTTGGCTTTCAACACGTGAAGCAATGAAACAGGGTGCGCCTCGGCAGGGTTACCACCGATGATAAAGATCGCTTTGGAATTGTGGATATCGTTGTAG
This sequence comes from uncultured Rhodobacterales bacterium, assembly GCA_963967125.1. GTDB lineage: Bacteria > Pseudomonadota > Alphaproteobacteria > Rhodobacterales > Rhodobacteraceae > HIMB11. The sequence goes on from CAXACF010000066.1 coordinate 2,825, forward strand.
CTATTTGTCATGGCGCCGTAGCCCCATGTATTGGCCACACCCGCAACCGTTGTTGAGTGACAAATACGCGCCTGGTGATCGACGTTATTTGTGCCCCAATATGCTGCGAACTTACGGAACAAATAGGCTTGTTCGTTATTATGCTTTGCAGAACCCAGCCAATAGACTGAATCTGGTCCGCTTTCTTGACGGATTTGCATCATGCCATCGCCGATTTCATCAATCGCCTGTTCCCAGCTAATGCGTTTCCATTCACCGCCCTCTTTTTTCATTGGGTATTTTAGGCGGCGTTCGCCATGTGCGTGTTCGCGCACGGCTGCACCTTTGGCGCAATGCGCACCAAGGTTAAATGGGCTGTCCCATCCAGGCTCTTGGCCTGTCCAGACACCGTCTTGCACTTCGGCAACGACAGTACAGCCAACTGAACAGTGTGTGCAGACTGACTTGACAGTTTCTACAGCGGCATTCGCAGCCGTTGCAGCCGTGGCTTGGGTCACTGTTCCCCCAGTTGCAGCGATCGCGGTTAAACCGCCAATCGCCAAACCAGACCCGCGCAAAAATGCACGGCGATCAACAGTGGTTTGGGCCACATCTGTCAGGATACTTGTCCGCTGGGGGCGTCTCGCAACCCCATTGGTCTTTTTCCTTAGCATAGTTTCCTCCCATCCGGGTTTCCCCGAAAGATTACGAAAAACCACAAGCAGTCGGGCGTCACGCAACCAGTCGCTTATGGCGGCTTCTCGACCCGATTAGAACCGGAGCGAGTCTAGATAAGCACGTGTGTGCACAGTGTCCTGCATGACGGATGACGACAAATCAGGTTCCTGCGCTTGTGCAGTTGTTGCTGATGTTGCCATTGCGACCGCAGCAAGCGGTGCGCCGGTTCCAGCCAGCTTTAGAAAATCCCGCCGAGATTTCTCGAGCTCGGTTTTCTGTGTCATGAGAGTCCTCCTCTCTTGCGGTTAAGATGGCCAAGGCCATCGGGATTTGCGGATTACTCCGCGCTCATTCGGAAGGCTTCGGCTTCGATCTCCATGAACAATCGGCCCAATGTGCCGACGCTTGCATAGAAAACCGAGGCTTTGGCGCCTTCCAAATCTGTGAAAAAGTGTTTTGCCCATGGATTGATGTGCGTATTAAAAAACGCCTTTTGCGTGTTCAGATCCTTGGCATCGCCAAAGCGACCCACGATCATAGCACCCATCATTTCCATCAGGCTTGCGATGTTGTCTTCTGGTTCGTAAACGTTTTCGGCGCGCGACAATCCCAAATTGATCATATCGCGGCGCAGTTTGGCCAATGGCTTTTCATTTAAGAAGCCCGTTAAATAGTAACTCGCGTAAGGCAATAATTCACCACGGCCCAAGCCGATGAATAATTTGTTGAATTCCGTATCAACTGATTTTGGTTTCGACACTTTGGCAACCCGTGCCAACATGGTCACGGCTTTGCCAATTTCGCTGTCGTCCACGGTCAGTCCTGAAACCTGCGATAGCAGCATGTCGTCAGCGGGGCGTGCCAATAACAATCCTAGGAAATTGTACAGATCAGCGCGTTGCTTGTCTTCGGGTGCGATTGCGATTTCTTCCATGACACTCATTTTCAATTTCCGTGGGTTAAGGTTGGTTCAGGGGCCGCATCAGCGAACTGAAACGTCATCTTGCGCAGTTTCGGTGCAGGTTCATGCGCCTGTTCGTCTGCAGGATATTCAGGTTGGACATAGACCGCGTCCGCCACGGCGGCGGGTTCCTGAACTTCTTCGGCCAGATCGATTTCGGATACCTCGTCCAAGGCTTCATTCGCCTCTTCCTCATCACCCTCCAACGCCTTTCGCGCGGCCTCTTCTGCCTGGCGCGCCATTTCTTGGACATGGGCCAACATGCCTTTGCCCACTTGGTAGGTGGTCTCAACAACCCCTGCACCGACGGCGGCATCGGTGAAATCTTCGCCGTAATCTAATAGCCCATCCACATTGGCAAGGATCGGGTTTGATGTCCAAAGTTTGCGCAGCGCAACCTTTTTAATCCGATCAGGCACGGCATCCTTTAAGAACGCCGCGAAATCATCACCAGGTTTCAAAGTTGCCGGATCAGGAAGCCCCAGTTCATCCAAAATCTCTTCATCTGTTTTGGCTTCTAATTCTGCGGCAGTTTCGGCGCGCGCGCGCTCTTGCAGCTCTGCTGCGTCTTGCGCTTCTTCTGCTGCCACGGCAGCTTTGCGGCGGCTCCAAAAATCGCTCATGACAGACGCTCTTTCTTGATCTGAGAAGGAGCGCGGTAAACATCACCCGTCTGTGCAATCCGCACGTCGCCAATCCCATCTTCGCTTAGGTCCACACGTTTCTTGTCCCGCTTGCGTTTGACAAAGGTTTCTTCAACGTGATGCGTTTTCACGAAGTCCCGTACCCATGCAACCACACCCTCAGGCATCTGCACCTTTTCGACGATTTCTTCGCCACTGTCCGCATAATCCTGCGCCTCATAGGCGGATGCAGTGGCAAGGATGACATCAAACGGAGGGGTGTTGTCAGGGTTGTCGCGCATCACAACGTAGATTGATGGAACCTGCGCCGAGATCGCGACCATGTAGCTTTCTGTATCTGCGACATGAAGTTCAAGCGGAACTGTCGCCGCGTGGTATTCGATCACATCCCCATCCTGCCGCAGGATCTGCGCTTTTGCTTCGCCCGCACCAACCAGAATACCGCTGACACGCCAAGACCACTTGGCCCACCGCGTAGCACCAGGTGTCCGACGGATAACAATGCCCAGCGGCATCGTGACGTAACGCTTAGGGTTGTAATACAACTCCACCTCTCCTTTGCCCTGATGTCAGCATACCATTGCGCACCAACCAAAGAGGTTTTCGCCACACTGTTCAATTTTTTCTCTAAATTGGACAATTTGAATGACTAAAAACCTTTGCCGCACTCAATGTGGTCAAAATGTCTATTCCGAGTAATATTATCAGTTTTTCTGAGCCATCTTTGCTTTCGGAATCAAATCAAAGGGCTCTTGTCATTTCTGAAAATCATCTCAATTCTATCCCAAGATAAAGCGCGGCTGGACACGATGAAATTGTCGAAAAATCAGCATGCAAATAACGCGTGAAGTCGAACTGAAAACCGACTTTTGGCACTGGGGGATAAAATGGATAAGTCACTGATATTATGCGATTGTTCTGGAACCAATCATCTGAGCTCAAAGGACCTATCCGAAGTCACCGGGCTGGAATGTTCGCAGGTTCACACGGCCCTCTGCACAACCCAGATTGACTCGGCCGCAAAGGCGATCACGGGGGGTCAAGCAATCCTCTGCTGCACACAAGAGTGGCGCACGTTTCAGGCGCTCGCCGACGAATTAGAGGTACCCATGCCTCCCCTCTTGGATCTACGCGATCGGGCGGGATGGTCCGCAGACAAGGCCTCAAAACTCCCCAAAATGTCCGCATTGGTGGCCGAGGCCCTTGTTCCACGCCCTGCCCAAAAAACAATGGATGTCGCGTCAGAAGGGGTTTGTTTGATCCTGTCCAACGACGCAACTGGAACGGGTGTCGCGGAGCAATTGTCTGAATACCTGTCTGTGACATTGTTGGTACCAACCCCCACCGACGACATACCATCGCGGGACTACGACACCATCGCTGGCAACTTACGTCGTGCGACAGGCACGCTTGGGAATTTCGAAGTTACAATCGATGCGTTGCAACAGTTGGACCCAACGGGGCATGGCACACATGAATGGAGTGTACCGCGCCAAGGTGGGCAATCACACTGCGACATCATTTTGGATTTGCGCGGCGGCACGCCGCTGTTCCCCGCACATAAAAAGCGCGATGGGTACATGTGGGCCGACGTATCCCACGCACCCTCTGTCGCCAAGGCAATATTACAGGCGTCGCACATGGTGGGTACATTTGAAAAAACCCTGTTTGTAAAAACAGAACCCAGCCTGTGTGCCCATTCACGCGCACAGAAATCTGCCTGTTCAAATTGTTTGGATATTTGCCCCACTGGGGCCATCACCTCGGCGGGTGATTTTGTTGAAATTGATCCTGCAATTTGTGCGGGCTGCGGGGCCTGTGCCGCATTGTGTCCCTCTGGTTCAATTACGTATGAAGCCGATCCATCCAGCACAACCTTGCGCCGCATTCAGGCGTTGATGGATGGGTATAATAAGGTTGCGGGTGATCATCCCCAACCTCGCCTGCTGATTCATGACGCCCATGGGCGTGATATGATTGCAATGGCCGCTCGCTTTGGTGATGGATTGGCTGCGAACATGTTACCGATTGAGATTGAAGCGATAAGTTCCTTTGGACATGCCGAGGCCTTGGGCGCACTGGCATCAGGATTTGGGGATGTTCATATATTGTTAAGCCCCACAGCAGATCGGGTCGCCATTGGGCGTGAAGTTGCGCTGGCAACGGCGATAGCAGGGGAACATATCCATATTATCGACACACCAGACCCCGACCAAATGGCCACGTCCCTGTCAGAAAGCAAAACAAACGTCATAGTTGAAACACCCATTTTGGCAATGGGATCGCGCCGTCAAGTGACACGTTCCGCCGCGCGCGCACTGCACGGCGGCGATAAAATTTTGTCCTTGCCCGAGGATGCCCCCTATGGCGCAGTTTTGGTGGATACCGACAA
>CAXACF010000067.1:0-7451 GCA_963967125.1 uncultured Rhodobacterales bacterium
TGTTTCCGACTTGAACCGAATTTATGGCCGTCGATCGCACCTGACGTCAATCTGTCGCGATCAAGTCCAAGCCGCAAAAGACAGCGTTGATCCAAACGCAATGCTGAGCCGTTATGAAACCGATGTTGTCGCCGCACTAGACAAAGGAGCGCAAAAAGAAATTGAACGCGCCGCCCGCCAAGTTGCCACCGTCACAGCGATGGTGCCGATCCCATGGATTGATATGTTAGCCGCCTTTGGCACGAACCTACGAATGATCCGTCGAATTGGAGAAATATATGGTGGGCGCTCTGGTCCCATTGGTTCATGGCGACTGTTGCGGTCCGTGTCGGCACATTTGATGGCCACTGGGGCATTGGCGGTCGGAGATGACTGGCTCGGTTCCGTTTTTGGCGGCAGTTTGTTGTCGCGCCTATCGCGCCGATTTGGCGAAGGCATGGTGAATGCCGCCCTGACAGCACGGGTTGGTCGAGCGGCGATTGATGTGTGTCGCCCACTGCCATTTAACATGCAAGAACGCCCAAAAATCAGTGTCGTTTTGCGTCGTGCACTAACGGGTATTTTTGATAAAACGCCGGATTAAATTTCGGATTTTTCCACGGCACCCTTTAATCCCACCCAAGCGTTATCACGCAACGCAAGGCCCAGCACACGATCAGGGTTTGTAGGGTGCGGCATGATCACATCAGATAGTTTTTGAAACCCAAACCGCGAATAATAGGGTGCGTCCCCCACCAGCAGAATGCGTTCCCAGCCAATCGCCGATGCGATTTGAATGCTTTCACGGATAAGCAATCCACCCAACCCTTCACCCTGCCGCGTGGGGTGAACGGCGACGGGACCCAACAATAGGGCATAGTCATTGCCGATGCGCACAGGCCAATGGCGAATGGCCCCCGCCAGAATATGATCTGGGTCGCGCGCAATCAATGATAACTCAGGAACTGGATCAACGCTTTCGCGCAGTCGATAAGAAGACAATGCCGTTCGACCCGGGGCGAAACACAGATCATAGAGGGCCTCAACTTCCCACCAATCTGCCGCTGTTTCTTGTGTGATGTGGAACACTCACACCCCCTGTGCGAAAATTATGACTAGAATGCTGCCTAACACGGCACTAAGTCGGTAGCAAATAGGAGAATGCAGATGTTTTACGAACCCCGCAATGGCCATGGCCTACCACACAATCCATTTAACGCTATCGTAACCCCACGCCCCATTGGTTGGATTTCAACACGCAGCGCAGACGGGATTGACAACCTTGCGCCGTATTCGTTTTTCAACGCTGTGGCCTACACGCCCCCACAGGTCATGTTCGCATCGACCTCCTCAAAACCAGATCAGGATGACACCAAAGATTCCGTGGCGAACATCCGCAACACAGGCGTGTTTTGTGTGAATGTGGTTTCCTATGAATTGCGGGATGCAATGAACAAAACATCTGCGACGCTGCCAAAAGACATGGATGAATTTGACGCCGCTGGGTTAGAAAAGGCAGAAAGCCAAATCATCAATTGCCCGCGTGTTGCGATTGCACCCGCAACGTTTGAATGCCGCCTAACGCAAATCGTTCAACTTGAAGGGCAATCAAATCACGCAGTCTTTGGCGAAGTTGTTGGAGTGCACATGAACGATGCATTCATCGAAGATGGCAAATTTGATGTGACCAAATTTATTCCCCTTAGCCGCCTTGGGTACCGTGATTATTCGATGGTCGACAAAACCTTTACCCTTGCACGCCCCGACGATTAAGCTTGCATTTTGCGGGTTGCGGGTCTAACTGCGATCACATGATAACAGCGAACACATCATATTGCTTGCGACGCCGACGCCACTGATCCAGTGGCGTTGCCTTTTGTTATCTGCGCAAATACGCGCGAAACCCTCCTAATTGATTGACTTGTCCATGCCCATACTGCACGAAAAGGGCTCTAACTTTTAAAGGATTATGACGATGATTGCGTCCGTTCTACCAACATATGCACGTGCACCTTTGAATTTTGTAAAAGGTGAAGGAACTTGGTTGATCGAGGCAGATGGACGCCGATTTTTGGATTTGGGCGCAGGCATTGCCGTGAACGCATTGGGCCATGCGCATCCCGAATTGGTCAAAGCCTTGAGCGAGCAGGCGCAAAACCTGTGGCATGTGTCGAACCTATACGAGATTCCAAATCAACAGCGCCTTGCGGATCAATTGGTGTCATTGACCTTTGCCGATACGGTGTTTTTTACCAATTCTGGCACAGAGAGCTGTGAATTGGCTGTCAAAATGGCCCGCAAATATTGGTATGAAAAGGGCCAGCCAGAGCGCGTTGAAATCATCACATTTGAAGGATCTTTTCACGGTCGCTCCTCTGCCGGTATTGCAGCGGCAGGGTCCGAAAAAATGACAAAGGGTTTTGGCCCACTGCTTCCTGGGTTTGTTCATCTGAAATGGAACGATCACGATGCAATCAAGGCGGCCATATCGGACAAAACCGCCGCGATTATGATTGAACCGATCCAAGGTGAAGGTGGTATTCGCCCTGTGCCTGAACAGTGCCTAAAAGGTCTGCGTGATCTTTGCGATGAACACGGTCTGCTCTTGATTTTTGACGAGGTGCAATGCGGTGTTGGTCGGACAGGCAAATTATTTGCACATGAATGGGCGGGTATCGACCCAGACATCATGATGGTGGCCAAGGGTATTGGGGGCGGTTTCCCATTGGGCGCTGTTTTGGCCAATGAAGACGCCGCATTTGGTATGACCGCGGGCACGCACGGATCGACATATGGCGGCAACCCGCTGGGCTGCGCGGTTGGCAACAAAGTTTTGGAATTGGTTGGTGAGGCGGCATTTTTGGACGAGGTCGCCGAAAAAGTCGCCTATTTTAAAGCCGGTCTTGAGGATTTGGTGGCCCGCCATCCAAACACCTTTAAATCCGTGCGTGGCAAAGGATTGATGATGGGACTGGAATGCGCGGTGCCCAACATGGATTTTGTGAATGCTGGGTATGATGCGCTGGTCCTGACTGTCCCTGCAGGAGATAATGTGGTGCGATTTGTTCCCGCGCTGACGATCACAAAAGACGAAATTGACGAGGCGATAGCACGCCTTTCATCTGCGGCGCAAAGCCTCGGATAAGTACGAAAGACATAACGATGAACCATTTTTTAGATATCAACAAAGTTGCACCTTCAGAATTGCGCAAAATCATTGACCATGGGCGCGATATGAAGGATGCGCGCAAAGGCCAACCAAAGGGCACCATGGACGCCGAACAACCATTGGCGGGTCACATGGTGGCGCTGATTTTCGAAAAACCCTCGACCCGTACACGGGTCAGTTTTGATGTGGGCGTACGTCAATTGGGTGGACAAACCATGGTTCTGTCGGGTGCGGACATGCAATTGGGTCATGGTGAAACAATCGCCGACACGGCCCGTGTGTTGAGCCGATATGTGGACATGATCATGATCCGCACGTTTGAAGAGGCCACATTGTTGGAAATGGCCGAATATGCGGATGTACCCGTAATTAACGGACTGACCAATCGCACACATCCCTGTCAGATCATGGCCGATATCATGACGTTCGAGGAACACCGTGGTTCGATTGCTGGCAAAAAAGTGGTCTGGTCAGGCGATGGCAATAACGTCTTTGCCAGCTTTGCGCACGCGGCAGGCCAATTTGGATTTGACCTGACCTTTACGGGTCCAGAACAATTGGACCCAGAAATGAGGTTTATCGAAGAAGCCCGCGCAAAAGGATCAAATGTACAAATCGAACGCGATCCGCATAAGGCGGTTCAAGGCGCTGATTTGGTCGTGACCGACACTTGGGTCAGCATGCATGATCACCCGACAACCCGCGAACGCCGCCACAATCAACTGCGTGCCTATCAGGTGAATACCGAATTGATGGCGCATGCAAATGAGGATGCCTTGTTCATGCATTGCCTTCCTGCACACCGCAACGAAGAGGCCACATCCGAAGTAATGGACGGACCAAATTCAGTGATCTTTGATGAGGCTGAAAACAGATTACACGCGCAAAAGGCGGTGATGCGATGGTGTTTGGGAAAATAACAGCCCACATGAAAAAGGCGCCAGATGGCGCCTTTTTTTATTTAGTGACCGCCTTCCAAAATCCCTGTGCGCACTGAATAGTTTGCGGCGATTTCGTATTCTGGATCATCATCACTATCCACCATCAAATGGCCCGCTTTGGTCAACAAACTATGACAATCGCGGCTTAGATGACGCAGTTGAATTTGTTTTCCAACCGCTTCGTATTTTGCGGCTACGGCTTCAATCGCTTGGAGTGCGGATTGATCCACAACGCGGCTGTCGGCGAAATCTACGATCACCTTTGATGGATCTGCATCGATCGTGAATAATTCCATAAACCCATCTGAAGATCCAAAGAACAATGGACCCTGAATGCGATAGGCCTTAACCCCTTCTGCATCGATTTCGGTATGGGCATGGATACGGCGCGCATTATTCCATGCATAGGCTAGGGCAGAGACAATCACCCCCACAACCACAGCCACCGCCAAGTCGGTTGCGACGGTCACAATCGTCACCAACACAATAACAAATGCATCGATTAATGGCACCTTGCGCATGATCCGAAACGAGTTCCAGGCAAAGGTTCCAATCACCACCATGAACATCACACCCACAAGTGCCGCAAGCGGAATTTGTTCAATGATGGACGAACCTGCCAGAATGAAGAACAGCAGGAACAACGCCGCTGCGATGCCCGCAATGCGCGTGCGCCCCCCTGATTTCACGTTGATCATGGATTGCCCGATCATGGCGCAGCCGCCCATGCCACCAAAGAACCCTGTTACAGTATTGGCCAAACCTTGGGCCACACATTCTTGGCTTGCCCCGCCCCGTTTGCCTGTCATTTCACCAACAAGGTTCAGAGTCAGAAGGCTTTCGATTAAACCAATGGCCGCCAAAATGATCGAGTATGGTAAAATAATTTGCAACGTTTCCCATGTGAATGGAACCACAGGAATGTGGAATGGCGGCAATCCGCCCTCGATAGAGGCCATATCGCCCACGCGCGGCACGTCCAGTCCAAAAACAATCACGATGGCCGCAACAATGCCGATCCCTGCCAAGGGCGCTGGAATGATTTTGGTCAATTTGGGAAGGTAGTGAATGATCGCCATTGTTAAGGCCACCAATGCCAACATGACGTATAGGGGTGTTCCGCTTAGCCAAACCTGACTATCGCCATCGCTGACCTTAAATTGCGTCAACTGCGCCAAAAAGATTACGATGGCCAAACCATTTACAAATCCCAGCATAACGGGATGCGGGACCAAACGGATAAATTTACCCCACTGCATCACACCTGCAAAAATTTGCAACAACCCCATCAAGACGACGGTGGCGAACAAATATTCGACGCCGTGTTCAATGACCAAGGCAACCATAACCACCGCCAAGGCACCTGTGGCACCCGAAATCATCCCCGGACGTCCACCAAATAACGCGGTAATCAAACCAACGATAAAGGCCGCATAAAGGCCCACCAAAGGATGCACATGCGCAACAAAGGCAAAGGCGACAGCCTCGGGGACCAAGGCCAATGCAACCGTCAGACCAGATAAAATTTCAATGCGCAGGCGCGATGCAGTGAACCCTTCGTCGTTCATAAGGCTCAGATCCGGCTTTGCCATGCGTGCAAAGCGCGCCATTATTGCAGGTGTCATAACGTACCCCTTTTGGTGTGATTTTGCGCTCACATATCCAAGTTTTACCATATTGGAAAGCAAGATGACCTAAATTCACGCAAATTGTCATTTTACCTATCGCACCATGACGGGTAATTATTCCAAGACTCAGACGTAAGGAACGGATCATGCGCAAAACAAAAATCGCAATCATTGGCGGTTCAGGAATCTACGATATCGACGGTTTGGTGGGCGCAACATGGACAGATGTTGAAACACCTTGGGGGACACCATCAGATCAGGTTTTGACAGGCACATTAAATGACGTCGACATGGTGTTTTTACCACGACATGGGCGCGGGCACGTCTATTCGCCCACAACGGTGCCATACCGCGCAAATATTGATGCCCTAAAACGGTTGGGCGTCACCGATGTGATCAGTGTTTCGGCCTGTGGATCGTTCCGAGATGAAATGGCCCCCGGTGATTTTGTTGTTGTGGATCAATTCATCGACCGTACGTTCGCGCGTGAAAAATCGTTTTTTGGAACGGGCTGTGTGGCCCATGTTTCGGTTGCGCATCCCACCTGCCCACGCCTTTCCGCAGCCTGCGTTCAAGCGGCAAGCGATGCGGGGATGACCGTCCATAATGGCGGCACCTACCTGGCAATGGAGGGTCCACAATTTTCCAGCGTCGCAGAAAGCAAAATGTACCGCGAAAGCTGGGGCGCGGATGTGATTGGCATGACCAATATGCCAGAGGCGAAATTGGCCCGCGAAGCCGAGCTGTGCTATGCCTCGGTCGCGATGATCACAGATTACGACAGTTGGCACCCTGAACACGGCAGCGTAGATATCACGTCAATCATCGCAACATTGCAAGGAAACGCAGGCAAGGCACGCGATTTGGTTGGCCGTCTACCTGCATTGTTGGGCCAAGAACGTGACGATTGTCCACATGGCTGCGATAAGGCACTGGAATTTGCAATTATGACCGCCCCGGACAAACGCGATCCAGAATTGATTGCAAAACTGGATGCAATCGCAGGCCGCGTACTTTAAGGATCAGACATGAAAACCGTCAAAGACTATATCCGCACCATCGTTGATTTCCCACATGAAGGGATCATGTTTCGTGATGTCACAACACTTTTTGCCGACCCGCGCGGATTTCGCATGTGCATCGATCAAATGCTGCACCCTTACGCGGGTCAGCCAATTGACAAAGTCGTTGGATTAGAGGCCCGTGGATTTATCCTGGGCGGTGCGATTGCCCATCAGTTGGGCACAGGGTTTGTGCCTGTTCGCAAAAAGGGAAAATTGCCTGGCACCACCATTTCGCAAGATTACAAATTGGAATACGGCGAAGCGATCGTTGAAATCCATGACGACGCGATCGAAGCGGGTGAGCGTATTTTGGTTGTTGATGATCTATTGGCCACAGGCGGCACGGCAGAGGCGGGCATAAAGTTGATTGAACGCCTTGGCGGGGACATCGTTGGATGTTCGTTTATTGTGGATTTGCCAGAACTGGGCGGCCGCAAAAAGCTTCAGTCCATGAATATGGACGTACAGGTCCTGTGCGAATTCGACGGGCTTTAATCCTGATCTAAATAGGCGCGTACGCAGTCTCGGACGCGGCGAAATCTATCGCCCCCCAAATGCGTACCGCCAAACCATCGCGTGACGATAACAACGTGATCAAACAGCTCTTCACGTTCTAGCATGCGTAGGATGACAATGCCCGCCCCCGCTTCGCCATCGTCATTTTTAATGC
>CAXACF010000068.1:0-7449 GCA_963967125.1 uncultured Rhodobacterales bacterium
GTACGATCGTTTTGACGGTCGATCCCACAGGTGTGCCGCCCACAATGCGCACCAATGCGCCTGAATCTGCAACCTCTTTCCCATCAAACATCACAATGACGTCCATGGTTTTTAGGCCCGCGTCCTTGGCCGGTCCGTCAAACACATCGCGAATAATGGCACCCGTTGGTTCATCCAACCCCAAGGCTTCGGCCATTTCATCGTTCACACTGCCAATGTTCACACCCAACCAACCACGGCGCACTTCGCCGTATTCTTTTAGCTGTTTCACAACGGGATCAACGGTGTTTGAGGCCATCGAAAATCCCAGACCAATTGAGCCACCCGAAGGTGAAATAATCGCGGTATTCACACCGATCACTTCGCCATCCATATTGAACAGTGGGCCGCCCGAGTTTCCGCGGTTAATCGCGGCATCGGTTTGGATATAGTCATCATAGGGCCCCGACAATTCGCGATTGCGCGCCGAAATGATCCCCGCAGACACAGAGAACCCCTGGCCCAGGGGGTTGCCCATAGCCATCACCCAATCCCCAACACGCGCCACATCACTATTGCCAAAGGCGACGTATTCAAAGGGTTTATCCGCATCAATCTTTAGCACCGCGATGTCGATGTTTGCGTCTGTCCCAACAATTTTTGCTGGGAAAATATCACCATTGATGAATTCAACTTCGATCTCATCCGCGCCCTCAATCACGTGGTTGTTTGTGACGACATAGCCATCTTCACTGATCACAAAACCAGCACCCAATGCAGAGGCGCTGCGCGGTCCGCGTTGTCCGTTATTGGGGCCACGAAACAAATCTTCAAACGGGCTGCCTTCTGGCACAATCCCTTGGGGACCAATGGGCGTTGCCATTTTTGTTGTTGTGGTAATGTTTACAACTGCGCCGCCAACCTGTTCAACGAGATCGGCAAATGTTGCAGGGGCACCACGTGCGGCAGCCGCAAGGGTTTGCATCCACAACAACGCGACAAAGGCAAGAAACGTGAACGACAGGCTTGCGCGTGAAAACGCAAGGCGCGTTTGCGCAATCGCCTTGGAGGTAATCTGCATATTCTGAACTCCTCAATTGATACTTACGCCAGTGATGGCTTGGGAATAAGATGTGCCTTGGTTCGGCAACTTTCCAGATACTGAAACACTAGTTCATCAGAATGTGAAGTCACGTGTAAGCGAAACTTAGCGCATCACCCAAAGGATCAGCGCCCCAATCAGCGCAATAATTGCACCAACCATGCGTCGATGCTCGGTCGAATATTGCGACAGCACCTTTAGCATCTCAAAAATAAGATTAGGGGCCAGCACATAGGCCAGCCCCTCAATCACCATCACAAGCCCAAGGGCCCATAACAATTCTGTCATCATTTGTTCGGTTGATCCGACTTCAGATAGTTAAAGAATTCGCTATCTGGCGCCATGACCATGGTCGAATTATTGCCCTGCAACGCAGTGCTATAGGCATTCAACGACCGATAGAAATCAAAGAATTCTGGGTCCGCGCCATAGGCTTCGGCAAAGATTGCGTTACGTGTCGCATCTGCTTCACCGCGAATAATCTCTGCTTCACGGTTGGCTTCGGAGACGATTTCAACCTGCGTTCTGTCGGCCTGCGCACGAACACGTTGTGCGGCCTCGTTACCGCGGGCGATTTCGTCTGCGGCCTCACGTTCACGCTCTGCCCGCATACGTGCAAACGTCGCATCCAAGTTTTGACGCGGCAGGTCTGTGCGCTTCAAACGTACGTCGACAACATCCAAACCGATTCCCAAGGCTTCCGCACGTGCACCAGAAAGAATTTGTTGCATCAACGCGGCACGGTCCGAACTCAGGATTTCGTTCGAAGAAACCGTACCTAGGATTTCACGCAGTTCGTTCCGCATAATACCGTCCAAACGGCTTTCCGCGGTCAAAATGCCGCCTGTACCAACCGCTTCTCGGAATTGATTCAGATCGGAAATTCGATAGCGCGCGAATGCGTCAACAACCAAACGACGGTCGTCAGATGGCGTCACCTCGATCGGGTCGACATCACGGCTTAGGATACGGTCATCGTAATAGACGACTTCTTGGATCAGGGGCAATTTAAACGCCAGACCTGGATCCTCTTTCACCGCGACCACACGACCAAATTGAAGGACCAATGCCTTATTACGTTCATCCACGATAAAGATCGAGGACATGATCACCACGACAATCGCGATTAGGGCGACAGAAATAAAATACAGGCCTCGCATTATTTTGCCTCCTTACGCAATTCGTTTAGGGGTAGGTAGGGGACAACGCCGCTGCCACCATTTTCATCGATGATCACCTTATCCACACGACCCAAAACCTCTTCCATGGTTTCTAGATACATCCGTTTACGTGTCACCTCGGGTGCCTTACGGTATTCGTTCAAAATTGCCCCAAAACGACTGGCTTCACCTGTTGCGCCGTTTACAACCTGCGCACGATAGGCTTCTGCTGTTTCCAGTGCTTGGGCCGCTTCACCTCGGGCTTGCGCCAAGACACGGTTCGCATAGGCATCCGCCTGCTTTTCCAAACGGTCGCGCTCTTGTTCTGCGGCCTGAACTTCACGGAACGCATCAATCACCTGTTCGGGTGGGTCAGCGCGGTCAAAGTTCACACGCACGATGTTGATACCACTTTCATAGCTATCCAAGGTTGATTGGATCAGTTCCTGCAAACGCACAGCGATCACACCACGATCACGGTTTAGGATCGGGGCCAGTTCTGATTGTGCAATAATCTCACGCATCGCCGATTCAGATACGGCGCGAATTGTTTGCTGTGGGTCACGCAAGTTGAACAAATACTCAGACGGATCATTTATGTTCCAAACAACTTCGAAATCGATATCGACGATGTTTTCGTCCCCTGTCAGCATCAATCCAGCATCGCTTCCGCGACCGCCAATTCCAATGCTTTCGGTTTGTTCACGCGTTACTGGCAACACTTCATACGTAACCAAGGGCCAAGGCGCAAAGTTCAAACCCGGGTTTCCAACAGAGCTGAATTCGCCCAAGAACAATTCAACGGATTTTTCTTCCGGCTTGACCGTATAAAAACTCGAAAACGCCCAGAGCCCGATTGCCAACAATACGCCAAGTCCCAGCATCCCACGAATGCTTTCTGGGCCGCCGCCACCTTGGCCACCGGATCCACCCGATCCACCGTTTCCGCCGCCCATTAGAACGCGAAAACGTTCTTGTCCGGCTCGTAGCATTTCTTCGACTTCGGGGGGGACCTGTCCTGATTGACCAGAGGGGCGACGATTACCACGGTCATCGTCATTGTTCCCCGTTGGTCGGTTATTACCAGATCCATTGCCGCCCCATGGGCCGCCAGAGTTTCCAGCCATTAAAATTTCCCTTTTTGCTTTGTTTTACACAAACTACCCTAAAACTGGGCAGGATGTAGAATTTTTCAAGAACTTCTCGTTGGATTTCGCATTGTTACCAATTCTTCGGCCATTGTGGGGTGAACTGCAACCGTACGATCAAAATCAGCCTTAGTTGCCCCCATTTTCACGGCAATGCCCGCCAATTGGATCATTTCACCCGCGTGCGGCGCGACAATATGACATCCAAGAACCTTGTCCGTTTCTTGCGAGACGATCAATTTCATAAACACACGCTCTTCCACGCCGCCAAATCCTTCGCGCATGGATTTGAAAGATGTGGTAAACACATGCACCTTTTCTTGGGCTTCAGCTTCGGCTTCGGACAAACCAATGGTGCCCATTTCAGGTTGCGTAAAAATCGCCGTCGGGATCAGGTCGTGATCTGGCGCTGTTGGCACGCCTTTGAAGACAGTATCGACAAAGGCCATCCCTTCGCGAATGGCAACTGGGGTTAGGTTTGCGCGATCTGTCACATCGCCGACCGCATAAATCGACGGCACCTTGGTTTGTGAATAGGCATCAACGATAATTTCGCCCTTGCGCCCCAATTCCACACCCAGCGCCTGAAGACCCAGACCATCGGTATTGGGTGTGCGCCCTGTTGCAAACATGACCTGATCAACCTGATGAACCACACCATTCGTGTCCGTCACCGCCAAACCCTGATCGGTTTTTTCGATGCTGGCCACATTGGTATTTGTTCGGACATCAACACCATGCGCCCGCATGCCGTTTGCGACATGTTCAATGGCCTCGGCATCGAAACCGCGCAAAATTTGATCCCCGCGATAGAATTGCAAAACCTCGGTGCCCAAACCGTTCATGATCCCAGCGAATTCCGATGCGATATATCCGCCACCAACGATTATCATACGCTTTGGCAAAGCATCCAAATGAAACATTTCATTTGACGTGATCGCATGTTCGATCCCTTGAATCTGCGGAAGCACAGGACGCCCCCCAACAGCGATCAAAATATGCTGTGCGCTGAACCGATGTCCATCTAACAATTCCACAGTATGTGGATCAATCAGGGTTGCACGCGCGTCATAGGTTTCCACCCCTGATCCAGACAACAAATTACGATAGATGCCCTCTAATCGATCCAATTCAGCGTTTAATCGCGCTTTAAAGGCATCCCACGAAAACCCGTCATCCGTAACCGACCAGCCGTAGGCGCGCGCCAATTCAAAGGCCTGTGGGAATTCGCTTGCATAGACCATCAATTTTTTGGGGACACATCCGCGAATAACGCATGTCCCGCCGTAGCGGTCCTCTTCGGCCAATGCCACGCGCACACCCTCGGCTGCGGCAACACGGGCCGCACGTACACCACCAGAGCCGCCGCCGATTACAAATAGATCATAGTCAAATGCCATATTAACTCTCGATATCAGAAAATAAGTTTTCGTTCGTGTCGCCCATCATTTGCCGAACTTCCGCATCTGCACCCGTTTTCCATTCTGTGCGCACGCTTCCGTCTGCGTTACCGACGACGACGGCAGTACACATATCAATGAATAGTCCGTTTTCAACCACACCTGGAATTTGATTAATCGCGTTTGCCAAGGTCTTTGCATTCGCAATCTGTCCCATGTGAAGATCAAGGATAAAGTTCCCCTCATCCGTCACGAATGGGGCATCACCTGCCATTCTGCGTGTGATTTCAATTCCTTGATACCCCTGCGCAACCAAAAGGTTTGCGATCAATTTCTGTGTGGCGTCCGCACCAAATTGCAAAACCTCAATCGGAAGCGGGAATTTTCCCAAGGTTTCCACACGTTTTGAGGCATCTGCAATCACGATCATTTGATCTGATGCCATGGCCACAACCTTTTCCTGCAAATGCGCGCCACCGCCTCCTTTGATCAAGGAAAAGTCGGCGTCAAATTCATCTGCACCATCGATTGTGACATCCAACCAACCAGCCTCATCCAAGGTGACAACTTTGATCCCCTCTTCAATTGCCTGTTCTTTGGTGCGTGTTGATGTAGGCACGGCAACGATATCTAATTCACCATTGCGCACCGATTGGCCCAAATGTTTGACCAACCAATAGGCCGTGCTGCCTGTCCCCAAACCAACCTTCATGCCGCTTTTCACAAATTCAGCGGCACGCAATGCGCAGACATATTTTGCCTTATCTTGTGAGCTTAGGTCATCGTACATGGCAGCATACTCCTTTTTCGTCGCTTATAGGGGACAACCCCCCATTGCGCGAGAGGCAAATGCCAAGTTTTTCGCAAATCATTTAATCTCGCATTATTCATGTCCCGAACGGGCCAAAATAGTCGTTTTTGAAAATACAAGGGTCCAGAAACCAACTATCTGTCGCACTATGAGATATCGCCTATTTTACGCACCTGACAACGCATCCCTTATCGTACGATTGACGCTGGAGGAATTGCAGCAGCATTATGAAACCCAGCTGGTTGATCGCGCTGTTGGCGGTCAAAAACATCCTGACTATTTGCAACACAACCCAGTTGGGAGAATTCCCACATTGTTAATTAACGATGAACCCGTGTTTGAAACCGCTGCGATTTTGTTGCATTTGGCAGAGCGCCACAACGCGATGGCACCCGCGCCTACGGATCCCAAGCGTGCTGCGTTTCTGAAGTGGTTATTTTTCATGTCCAACACCGTTCATGCCGACTTTCGCTTGCTGGTTTATCCGCACAAACACACCAGTGAATCAGGGTGTGCGGATTTACAACGCGGCGCTGAACAGCGCATTGCACATGCCTTTTCAATCTTGGACGATGCTGCACAAGAATGGTCAGGTCCCGCGGATGCCCCCACAATCATGGATTATTATGTGGTCACAATGATGCGGTGGTGCGTACTGTATCCCAGTAAGAACCAAACATGGTTTAACATTGGCGCCTACCCCACATTACATGCGCTGGCAAAATCAATCGAAACACGGCCCGCAGTTCGTGCGGCGATCCAGGCAGAGGGGTTGAATGAAACCCCATTTTCCCTACCTGATTACGCAAACCCACCAGAAGGCACGGCAATCTAATGTTTCTATCCGTCTTTGATATGTTCAAAATTGGGATTGGCCCATCTTCGTCACACACAATGGGGCCAATGGTGGCTGCGAACCGCTTTTTAGAGGAAATGCGCGCCTCGCCGTTTGAATTTGGCGGCTTGAAAGGATCGCTTCATGGATCACTGGCCTTTACAGGTGTGGGCCATGCTACAGATCGTGCCACGATACTGGGACTGGCTGGATTTCAAGCGGACACATATGATGTTGAAAAGGCGGACGCCGCATTAGCCGCGATTAATGAAACGGGCACAATTACGCCCCCGGGCCTGCCAACGCTCAAATTCTATCCAAAGGATGATTTGGCATTTGATTATGGTCCAGCACTTGAAGGGCATGCAAATGGTATGATCCTGATGGCCACTGATGCCCAAGGCGACGTTATTTTGCAGCGCACCTATTATTCCATCGGTGGCGGGTTCGTTTTAACCGCAGAGGAATTGGCGGAAGGTAAAGCCACCGAAGAAGGGGCACCTGTCCCCTATCCATTCAAATCAGCCGCTGAAATGTTGGACATGGCCACACGTTCGGGCAAAACGATTGCCGAAATGAAGCGGGCCAATGAACATACCCGAAAATCCCATGCTGATTTTGACCGAGATGTTCAGCGCGTCTGGCGTGTGATGGACGATTGCATTGAACGCGGTTTGCACAATGATGGGATTTTACCTGGCGGCCTGAACGTGAAACGCCGCGCCAAAGGGATTTATGACGCGCTACAGGCGGAACGTGGCATGAACCTAACCGCACCACATACGATCAATGACTGGATGAGCGTTTACGCCATGGCCGTAAACGAGGAAAATGCAGCAGGCGGACAGGTTGTCACCGCGCCAACCAATGGCGCCGCAGGGGTCGTACCCGCGGTCATCAAATATTACCTAGAACACGTGCCCGGCGCGAGCCAAAGCCGCATCACCGATTTCCTACTGACCGCAGCGGCAATCGGCGGGTTGGTCAAATTCAATGCCTCTATCAGTGGCGCAG
>CAXACF010000069.1:0-7440 GCA_963967125.1 uncultured Rhodobacterales bacterium
CATGAAGATGCGCGTTTGCTGCTTCAGCGGGAAAACATAAAATATGATGTGATAATTGGTGATGCCTTCACTGATATAGCAGTGCCTGAACATCTTATAACCGTAGAATTTTTTGACTTGGTAAATCAAAGATTGATGACAGATGGTGTGTTCTTGATGAATTTCATGGATAATGTTGAGCGATTAGATGCGTTCTCTGCTGTCGTTGTTAGTCTTCAATCGGTCTTTAAAAATGTTGAAGTTTGGACAGAGGCGAGTTCACCGCAAAAAGGAGAACGCAGAGTCTTTGTATTTCTGGCATCCAACAAAAAAAGTGATTTCAATTCAATCCGATTAAGAGTTCCGGAATACACTCGATTTAGTGTATTGGATGACACATTCATCGCTTCAATAATTGAGCGTAAAAGCCCAAGGCTATTAACAGATGATCATGCGCCACTTGCTTATCTGATGGGATTTGATCCTATCTTGAATTAAGCAAATGATTTATGTCTTTTGTCTGAGTAACATTCAGTTTCATCAAGTACGGTATAAATGCATGGGCAATATCATATTTACGAAAACAGAACTACTCGATTTTATCTTAGTCGAACTAGGTGATCTAGACATCGGCCACCGATAGTGGCACAAACTCAGTTATTTACCGCGTAGGTCGACTAATCGCCGAAGGAGATTTTGGGAAATATGTTTACTGGTATCATCACAGATGTTGGCGTTGTCGTCGAAACCGAACAACGCGGTGATTTGCGCGCGCGGATCAAAACGGCGTATGACACGTCTGGAATTGATATTGGTGCATCAATTGCCTGCGATGGTGTGTGTCTGACGGCCATTGATTTGGGCCCAGACTGGTTTGATGTTGATATCAGTGCTGAAACGCTATCAAAAACCAACATCGGTGGTGCAGATGGCTGGCCAGTTGGGAAACGTTTGAACCTAGAACGTGCATTGAAAGTGGGCGATGAATTGGGTGGACATATCGTTTCAGGTCACGTCGATGGTGTCGCGGAACTGATTGAAATGCGCGACGAAGGCGACAGCACCCGATTGGTGATTAAGGCGCCAGATGCCCTTGCACGATTTATCGCGCCCAAAGGGTCAGTTGCGCTTAATGGCACATCATTGACAGTAAATGATGTCGAAAAACAGACATTTGGGATTAACCTGGTTCCGCACACAAAAACGGTTACCACATGGGGCGACATGCAGGTTGGCGATGCGATCAACCTAGAGATTGATACACTTGCCCGATATGTTGCACGTTTGGCCGATTATCAGGGTTAGGCGTGTACAAACCCTTCGATCAACTGTTTTAAGCCGATGCGTGCACCCAAAAAGATTGCTGCAAACGTCACAGGGCCAGAGTATGCAAGAAGGCTAAAGGCAGTGATGCCTTGGCCGACAGAGCAGCCAAGGGCCAAAATCGCACCAACGCCCATGATGGCCGCACCGATGATCTGACGGCGCAATTCGCGGGGGTCTTCGCAGGCCTCCCAGCGGAAATGGCCCTTTACCATTGATCCTAAAAATGCACCTGCCAACACACCTGCAACCGATCCAATAGCGAAATTTAATCCCAACGCACTGCCATTCATGGCATAGATGATGGTGTCGCCCACAGGGGCAACAAAGGTATGCGAGCGGATGTCGGGACTTGCAAATCCACTGTCGGCAATCCATTGCGTGCCGGCCCAACCACTGGCGATTGCAATGCCAACGACGATTGACCAGAAAATAGCCTTGTGTTCACGGTGAAAATCATCGCCCATGAACGTGATAACGGTGATAATCACGGCAATGGTCATGCCAACCACAGGCGCGCTGACGGGCAGTCCATCCGCCAATAAATACGCAATGCTTGGCACCGCCTGATCCGTGATTTCACTGACGGGAAAGATCATGACGCGCACCGCGGCAAGGGGGCCTGACATCACAACGAAGGCAGAGATACCCGCCACCAAAACAATGACAAAGGAACGCAAATCGCCCCCACCCAAACGTGCCAGTGCGCCGTATCCGCAATTTCCACTTAGCGCCATGCCATATCCAAACATGACACCACCAATGATCGAATAAAGGGGATTCCAGTACATCGTGAGGTAACCAGTGCGTGTTGGATCAAACAAATCCGCACCCATCATCGCAAAGACCGCAAACATCGCAACACCGATGCTAAGACCCCACATCCGCAAACGTGTTTGACTGTTGGCATATAAATAATCTTCGATCGCACCCAATGTGCAAAAGCGACCCATGCGCGCGGCAAGTCCCAGGAGTATTCCACCCATTCCGCCGATTAGCGCAGCCATTTGACCTTCGTTGAGAAGTTCAAACATGACCAATATCCCTATTTTTTTGATTTAGCCTATGATGATCAGATGAGCTGAGTCAACAAATATGGTTTGTTCTTAGGTGTTTACGTCTTTGCAGAATAAATCATAGACGACTTCTAAAACACGTTTTGGTTTGTCGTCGGCAAGGCGATAATAGATTGTTTTGCCATCGCGACGCGGAACCACTAAACCTTCTAGGCGCAGACGCGAAAGTTGTTGTGACACCGCCGCCTGACGCGCTGCGATTAAATCCTCAAGCTCGGTCACAGATTTTTCACCCGAGACGAGGTGACACAAAATCATCAATCGACCTTCATGACTGATCGCTTTCAGGAAACCAGATGCCGTTGTGGCCTTGTTCACAATCGCGTCAATTTCGTCATCGGACATATCGTCCGTTAGTACTGGTAGTGTCATCACAACGGCCCTCTCTTTTGCAAACATACGAATATTTGCAAAAAAAGCAATTCATGCTTTTGCTATAGATGAATTAGAATGCGATGTCATCTTCGATTGCGTCGATGCCATCTTGGGCGCAAACCTCGTCCAACTCTGGGCCTGGGGCGCCCGAAACACCGATCCCCGCAACGATACTTCCTTCACCAGAATAAACCACCAATCCCCCACCAAGTGGCAGTGCGTGATCCAATAGGCGTATGGCAGATGCATCGCTTCCCGCTTTGGTTTGTTCTGCAAGCGCACTTGTTGATGTGCGAAAACTAACCGCTGTCCACGCCTTGCGGCGGGATGTGTCATAGACATGCAAACCCGCGTAGCGGTTTTTCAGATAGGCCTGTGGCTGTCCAAAGCGGTCAACAACCGTGACACCAACTTGATATCCACGTTCTTCGCACGCCACCATTGCCTGCTGCGCCATCGTTAATGCCAATTCTGGTGTTAATGTTTGAAAATCAACATATGCGTCCTCTGCCGCAGCGGTTGATGCAGCTATTGCCAAAATTGTCAGAAGTTTTTTCATCGACCTGTCGCCTTAAATTCGGTTTCGCGTTCCAAAATCATTTCTAAAACGCCCCAAAAAAAATCTTCGCTCATGTATCCTTCCATGCGCGTGATTTCACGATCGCCGTCCGTGATGATGAAAGTGGGCGTGAAAACCACAGCGGTGGCAATTTCAGGGGTGTTATCAACATTCGTGATGTCCAACATGCGAATCGGGGCGAACATGCCCACATCCGTTTTTGGATAGATTGGACCGATTTCCTCTTTCCAGCGCTCGCAATAATGGCATCCCTGTTGTTCGACCATGATTAATTCATACGCAGCGCTTGCCTGCGCTGTGGCGATCATGATCACGGCCATTGTAATTTGAATCAGTTTCCGCATCGGTTTTGCCTAATTGACGAAAGTATATTCATGAATCATAATATGTTCATGCCACCTTTACAAGGAATCGAACTATGTTGGACGTATCATTTTGGAGTGCGTTTGTCGGCGGTCTGGTTGTTTTTTTCTCGCCCTGCATCCTGCCCATCGTCCCATTTTACCTAAGTTATATGGCAGGAACAGGAATAAATGTTCTGTCAGATGATGGTGAATTACCCCCCGGAATTCAGACCAAAGCGGTTCTATCATCGGTTATGTTTTCACTGGGTATTATTACAGTTTTCGTTTTGTTGGGGGCTGCTGCATTTTCAATTTCGCAAAGTTTCCGCACCTATCAGGATGAATTTCGGTATGTCGCGGCTGCGATTATTCTCCTGATTGGTTTGCATTTTCTTGGGGTGATCCGCATCGGATTTCTGAACCGTCAATTTCAGGTGCAGGCAGGGGATACAAACAACATGTCCGTGATGGGGTCTTATGTTGTTGGGCTTGCCTTTGCTGCGGGGTGGACGCCCTGTGTTGGCGGCGTTTTGACGGCCGTTGTCATGACCGCATCTTTTGAAGACACGGCCTATCAAGGCATCGGTTTGTTGTTTGTGTTCGGGTTGGGTTTGACGATGCCCTTCATCGTGGCCGCGTTTTTTATCAAGCCGTTCCTAAGATTTGCGGGAAAATTCCGTAGGTACCTGGGTGCCGTTGAAAAATTTATGGGACTTCTGATGGTCGGGTTTGCCATCCTACTTATCACCAATTCGATCAATGGGATCGCCAACTGGATGATCGAAACATTTCCAGTCTTTTTGAACATTTAGGGAGGATTAAAATATGCGCTTTTTATTCACACTACTGACCGCTGTGTTTCTGGGAAACGTGGCTGCTGCGGCGACTGTCGGGGATGACGGATTGCACATTCAGCCTTGGATTCGCGACACATTCAAAGATCTTCAAGAAGATTTGGATGAGGCGAACGCAGAAGGCAAGCGTTTGGCCATATTCTTTGAACAACGTGGCTGTATTTATTGCACCAAGATGCACGAAAGCGTTTATCCAGACCCAGAGCTGTCAGATTACATCGATGAAAACTTTTTTGTAATCCAGCTTAACCTGCACGGGGATCTAGAGGTTGTCGACTTTGACGGTGATACGTTGACGGAAAAACAAATCGCGCGCAAATGGGGGATTCTTTTCACCCCAAGCGTGATTTTTCTACCAGAAGAGGTGGAAGAGGGAAAAACAGCGATCCAATCAGCCGTTGCAATGATGCCTGGGGCCTTTGGTCGGGGAACCACATTGGATATGTTCACATGGGTCAATGAAAAGCGTTATGCACTTGATTCTGATGAAGATTTCCAGCGGTATCATGCACGCCGTATCAATGAACGTCGGGCGGCCAAAGAATAAACAGGCAATTATTTATTCACAATTGTGAATTTGTTGTTGCGTAAACACCCGTTCGTAGCCTACGGTATACAACAGCTATCGTAGCCGACAAACTGGTAGCCATGGGAGGAACTATGAAGCTAACAACGATAACATTCGTAGCAGGCGCGGCACTTGCCTCATTTGCTACAGCAGAAACTGTTGCACCAGCTGATGTACAATTTGATGAGTACGGCGCCGTCGCTGCCTCATTGACAGGTGTTGCGGGTGATGCCGCGAACGGACGTAAAGTGTTTATGAACCGCAAGAAGGGTAACTGCCTTGCGTGTCATGTGAACGACGATATGAGCGAACAATCATTCCACGGCGAAGTTGGCCCGGAATTGAATGGTGTCGCGGATCGTTGGGAAACTGCGGAGCTTCGCGGGATCGTGGTAAACGCCAAAAAAATGTTCGACGGTACAATCATGCCAGCGTTCTACCGTGATGCGGGGTTCAATCGCACACTGAAAAAGTTCGACGGTAAATCAATCTTGTCAGCGCAGGAAGTAGAAGACCTTCTGGCGTATATCTCGACACTAAAAGAGTAATGCGAGCTTCGGCTCGGAAGTAGGAGACGATAATGACTTTCACAAGACGTGAATCATTGGCAATCGGTGGCGCAGCGCTTGCTGTTGCTGCATTGCCTGCAAAACTAATGGCCTCGACTGCTGATCTGATCGCAGGCGTGACAGGCGGCGCAGCAGCGTCATCTGATGGCATTGAACTAACTGCTCCAGAAATCGCTGAAAACGGGAACACAGTTCCAGTTGCAGTCAGTGCACCTGGCGCGGTTGCGATTACACTGCTAGCAGGTGGCAACCCAACACCAGGTGTTGCAAAGTTCAACTTCGGTGCTGGTTCAGCAGAGCAGAGCGCGTCAACACGTATCCGTCTAGCGGGCACACAAGACGTAATTGCGATTGCCGAAATGGCAGACGGTTCATTCGCGGCAGCGTCGCAAACCGTTAAAGTGACAATCGGCGGCTGCGGCGGCTAAGGTTTAGGAGAATATAAGATGGCAAAAGGTGTAAAACCCCGCGTAAAAGTTCCTAAGAAGGCAGATGCCGGCGAAGCGATCACAATCAAAACGCTTATCAGCCACAAGATGGAATCAGGTCAACGTAAAGACTCAGATGGGAACCGTATTCCGCGTTCTATCATCAACCGCTTTACGTGTGCGTTCAACGGCACATCAATCATTGATGTGACATTGGAGCCAGCGATCTCAACCAACCCTTATTTCCAGTTCGAAGCGGTCGTTCCAGAAGCAGGTGAATTCCACTTCACTTGGTATGATGATGACGGATCCGTTTACGAGAAGAAAAAGGCGATCAAAGTCGCATAAATAGTCAGCACTCTCGCAGATTACTGCGAGAGTGCGTCTTAGGGAGGAAAGAAAATGAAACTAACTTCGATTTTTGCGGTTGCTACTGGTTTAACGCTTGCGGCAGGTTCAGTTTTCGCTGGCGAAGACGCGACATTGTCAGTTGACGGTGAAGTGTTTGTAACCAACGCAGCAGCACCAGCGCATGCTGAAAATCTTGACGAAGTGTTCTCTGGCTGGGTATTCCGCACGGATGAAACACAAGCGCTACAGATGGACGACTTTGATAACCCATCATTCGTGTTCATTGAACAAGCAGAAGAGTTGTTTGAAACCGCAGATGGTAGCGAAGGCAAGGCATGTGCATCATGCCACGAGTCACCAGAAGCCTTTGCAGGTCTACGTGCAAAAATGCCACGTGTGAACGACGCCGGTGAATTGGAAACAATCCCAGAGTTGGTAAACGGTTGCCGCACAGAGCGTATGGGTGCCGAGGCGTGGAAATGGTCAGGCGGTCAAATGTCAGCGATGCTGGGTTTGATTGGTTTGCAATCACGTGGCATGGCGGTTGACGTGGCGATTGACGGCGCGGCGGCTCCATTCTGGGAGCAGGGTAAAGAAATTTACTACACACGTGTCGGTCAATTGGACATGTCATGTGCAAACTGCCACGAAGACAACTATGGCAACATGATCCGCGCGGACCACTTGTCACAAGGTCAAATCAACGGTTTCCCAACATATCGTTTGAAAAATGCGAAACTGAACACAATTCACGGCCGCTTTAAAGGCTGCATGAAGAACATTCGTGCAACCCCATACAAAGAAGGCAGCGATGAGTTCAAAGCACTGGAACTATATGTTGCATCTCGTGCAAACGGTCTTTCAGTCGAAACACCATCTGTACGTAACTAATCTGATGACCCCGTGCCTGACGGCTACGGGGTTTTCTTCAATTTAACTCATTCAAATATGCGCATATGTCGCATCGGATAGGAAAAACAACATGATCTCTCG
>CAXACF010000070.1:0-7430 GCA_963967125.1 uncultured Rhodobacterales bacterium
CGGTGCGTTCGCGAAAAAGCACAACCGTATCAAATGGGCGTAGGCGGTCGGCCAATGCATCGACATCAGCAACATGATCGGTAAACACCGTTACATCCGACCCGTCCAACTTTGCAAAACAGGGCAGGCCGCTCAAGGTATCAAACCAATCGTCTAAAATCGCAACTTTCATTGTGTGTTTTCCCAAATGGATTTTGACACAAAAACCTCGCCCTTGGCGATTTTGCGACAGGTGCGCATCAATCCGGCCGAAATATGATTAAACGCACCATCCGTAATGTCGTAATCAATAATCACGTCTAACAATCCCATCGGGTGTTCCAATGTCACCGTTAGCGGACCTTTTGCAGGCGGTGTAACCAATCCATCTGCGACAGAACCGGGCGTCAGTGCGCACGACGCCAAACATTGACTGCCTGTGACGGCAACGGTTGGGTGGGTTGTCCATGGCATGAAATACCTCACCGCCAATGTGCCGCCCCGTGCTGCAGGCGCGACAAGTCCGAATTTCGGCGTAACGGATTTTGTCACATCCCCCATGCCCATTAATGCGCCGGCCTGAATACGAATGGCCTCCATCCGATCAAAGAAGGCACGGTTTGCGTCCAACTCTTCGCGGGTTTCATGCCCAGTCAGGCCAAAGTCAGTGGCCCGTGCAATCACCATAGGCATGGCCACATCCATGCAGGTCACATCAATCCCATCGATGGTGTCAATGATGCTTCCTGTGGGCAGGAAGGCGCCCGTGGACGATCCTGCCACCTGCATGAAATCCAACGACACAGGTGCTGCGGTACCAGGCACCCCATCAACCGCGAAATCCCCGTCATAGATTGGTGCGCTGCCATCCGTTTGAACGCGTGTAACAATCCGTGCCCCTGTGTTCACCGCGCGAATTTTGATTTCGGTTTCGCCTGTTTGCGCAGGATATAGGCCCAATTCAATTGCTGCCGCCCCAACACCTGACAGGATGTTGCCACAGGTGGGTTTGAAATCAACCAATCCATCCTCGACCGACACTTGGGCAAAGAAATAGTCGATGTCGGCCCACTCATCGTCCGATTTGGACAGCATTGCAACCTTGGTCGTGACCGCGCTGCCGCCACCAATCCCATCGATGTTCAGCGGATGACCCGATCCGACAACGGCGACCAGAACACGTGCCAGATCATCCAAATCCTCGGGTAAATCGGCGCGATTGAAATATGGCCCGCGCGATGTGCCACCGCGCATGAACAGATAGGGAATGGCCGTTTGTGTCATCTGTGTACCTATGCCTTATGCCTGAAACGTAGTTGCGTATGTTTTGCGCAATTCGTTTTTTTGCACCTTGCCCATTGTGTTGCGGGGCAGGGCATCAACAAAGAAAACCGTTTTTGGGCATTTGAATTTTGCCAATCGCTGTTGCAATGGCGAAATGATTTGGTCGGCCTCTAGGGTCACACCTGATTTGGCCACGACAACCGCCACGACTGCCTCGCCAAAATCGGGGTGGGGTACGCCGATAACGGCGGACTCATTTACGCCGTCTAGATCATCAATTTCGGACTCAACCTCTTTGGGATAAACGTTGTAACCGCCAGAAATGACCAAATCCTTGGATCTGCCGATAATGGTGATGTATCCATCTTGATCAAACTTGGCGATGTCACCCGTGATAAAGAACCCATCATCACGGAAATCTTCGGCCGTTTTATCGGGCATACGCCAATAGCCTTGGAACACGTTCGGCCCGCGGACCTCAAGGTTGCCAATTTCGCCCTTTGGCAATTCATCGCCTGTTTCTGGATCGACGACACGCAATTCGATATTGGGCAGGGGAAATCCAACCGTGCCCGCACGCCGTTCCCCGTCATAGGGGTTTGACGAATTCATTGTAGTTTCTGTCATGCCATAGCGTTCCAGGATACGTTGGCCTGTCTTGGCCTCAAACTCGCGGTGTGTTTCCGCCAAAAGCGGTGCGCTGCCTGATACAAACAGGCGCATGTGGCCCAAATTGTCAGGGGTGCAGCGTTCGTCCGCCAACATACGTGTGTAAAAGGTTGGAACGCCCATCATTGTTGTCGCAGATCCGATTTTGTCCATCACGACGTCAATATCGAATTTCGGCAAAAAGATCATGGATGCCCCGACATTCAGCGATACGTTTACCGCCACAAACAATCCATGCGCGTGAAAAATGGGCAGCGCATGTAACAACCGATCCTCTGACGTGAAGCGCCACGCCTCTGATAGGCTTTGTGCATTAGACAGCAGGTTTTTATGGCTTAGCATCGCGCCCTTGGATCTGCCTGTTGTGCCGGACGTATAAAGGATAACAGCCAAATCTTCGGGCCCGCGTTCTGCAACGGGACAATCGGTTGCTGCGGCGCGTGCTGCGTCCATCAATGTCCCATCTGAGTTTTCGCCCAGCGTGAACAAAGTGGCGTTATGATTTGTGCATATCGGCGCCATTTGATCCGCCGCCTTGATCGAGGACACAACGACGGTGGGTTCCGCATCGCCCACGAAATACTCCATTTCAGCCGGCATATAGGCCGTGTTCAGTGGCAGAAACAGCGATCCAACACGCAAACATGCCAGAT
This sequence comes from uncultured Rhodobacterales bacterium, assembly GCA_963967125.1. Classification (GTDB taxonomy): domain Bacteria; phylum Pseudomonadota; class Alphaproteobacteria; order Rhodobacterales; family Rhodobacteraceae; genus HIMB11. The sequence goes on from CAXACF010000070.1 coordinate 2,586, forward strand.
AAAGCGCCAAGGCCTCGACCGATTTTTCGCACTGCATCGCGACACGGTGACCAGGTTCCACACCTGCGTCCCGCAAGACATTAGCGATCTGACCCGAAAGTGCGAACAACTGTTCACCGGTGACCTGTGAGTCATCAGGCCGGATCAAAACCGCATCACTGCGTGTTTCAAGCGGCGCCACAAGGGCATCAAATAGCATGTTCATGTTAGCGGCCTTTAAACTCTGGTTTGCGTTTTTCCATGAATGCCTTGCGTCCTTCGACATAGTCTTCGGATGCAAAACACGCGGCAACCATTTCATCGCATTTTGCAAGATCACGTTTTGCGGGGTCGGATTGCATGACCTGCGTTGCAATGAATTTCATGGCCTGAATGGTCAATGGCGCATTGCCCGCGATCGTTCCAGATAGGGCATCAACGCGTTCTTCCAAACCATCTTCTGCAACAACTTCTTGGATAAATCCGATGCGTAATGCGGTGTCCGCATCAATTGATTTTGCCGTGAACATCAGTTGTTTGGCACTGGCTGCCCCAACGGCATTCACCAATCTGCGAATGGCATCAAAGGGATATCCCAAGGCCAATTTCGCCGCAGGCATGGCAAAGCGTGATTTATCGGACGCGACGCGAATATCGGTGCAGGCTGCCAAGTTTAGACCGCCGCCAATACAATGTCCGTTGATCATTGCCATCGTGGGTTTCGGATAGTTTTCAATGGTATCGTAGACGACCTTAAGGCGCGCATTGTAATGTTCGGTTGCAACCTTTGATCCGCGCTCTTTTTCAAATTTTGAAATATCTGCACCCGAAACAAAGGCCTTACCACCCGCACCAGACAGAATGACAATGCGCACATCGTCGTTTTCCATGAATGCGTTCAACGCCACTTCGACGGCGTCCCACATTTCCAAGGATACTGCATTGTGGCGTTCGGGGTTGTTAAAAATGATATGCCCTGCGGCGCCTTTGATCACGCCTTTGATTTTGTCTGTTGGCAGGTCCAGTTCGATGGTCATGTCGGTGTCTTTCGTTTTAAACGATTGAGTTGTCTTTTAGGGTCGCCGCCTGATCTGCGTTGATCCCCAATTCTTCTAATATTTCTAAGGTATGTTCGCCACGGGTTGGGGGCGATCCCACCAATTGTGACGGTGTGCGTGTTAATTGCACGGGTTGACCCATGGCATGCGTGTCACCAAATGGCACTGTGCTTAGGGGTTGTGCAATGCCCAAATGCTGAACCTGTGGATCGGCAAACATTTCGTCGATTTTGTAAATCGGTCCACAGGGCACGCCAGCAGCGGTTAGGGCATCCACCCATTCGGCGCTGGTTTTGGTGGCTATGATATCTGCGATTTCACCGTTGAGGCGTTCGCGATTTTCGCGCCGATCAGCGTTCGTTTTGTAATCCGCATGTTCAAACCACTCGGGTTTGCCCAAGGCATCACAAAGGCGGCGCCATGTTTCGTTGCCCGCCACCGCGATATTGACCGCGCCGTCCTGCGTTAAAAAACGGTTGGTTGGGATGCTGGTTGGGTGTTCGTTGCCAACTTGCGGTGCAACCTCTTCTTTCATCAACCAACGGGCCGCTTGGAAATCCAGCATAAAAGCCTGTGATTGCAGGAGTGAAGTGTGCAGCCACTGACCTTCACCCGATTTTTCACGTTCTACAAGGGCCGTCATAATGCCCAATGCACAGAATAAGCCCGCGGTCAGATCAGCAATGGGGATACCCACGCGCATTGGTCCCCCCTCTGGATCGCCGGTAATGGACATCAAACCGCCCATGCCTTGGGCAATTTGGTCAAATCCTGGTCGTTTTGCATATGGGCCTGTTTGTCCGAAACCCGAAATGCTGGCTAGAATGATTTTGGGGTTTAGTGCCTTTAGGCTTTCGTAATCGATCCCTAAACGGTCCTTAACGTCGGGACGAAAGTTTTCGACAACCACATCCGCCGTTTTGACGAGTTTCAAGAAGATCTCTTTGCCTTCGTCTGATTTCAGGTTCAGCGTCAGGCTGCGTCGATTGCGCTGCAGGTTTTGCCAATCAGGTGTGTTGCGCCCCGCACCTAATGCGCCATCGGCCTCAAGCGATTCAGGTTGCTCAATTTTGATGACATCGGCGCCCCAATCCGCCAATTGGCGAACGGCCGTCGGGCCAGAGCGTACGCGTGTTAAATCCAGAACACGAATATGGGATAGTGCTGCAGACGCTGGTTGGTGTGGCATATTCTTCTCCCTTTTATGTTAGCGAAACTAGACCCTTGATCCGTCAAGGTTGCAAGTCATCGGACGTATTTTTCCAAGAGTTTTCCGCAAAAAATGGTCAATGTGATCCGTACCAAATGGTGAATGGCGACCACGATTGGGTTAAAGTTCAGTGAAAGCGCGATCAAGCTCATCTCGGCCAAGCCGCCTGCGGCAAAGCTCACGAACATCACGCCAAATTCCGTTGGCAAATTTTGGGTTAGGATCAACGCAAACCCAGCCGCAAGGGACAGCATATAGGTACCCGCCAAAACGCCCATGCCCAAACCGCGCACCAATAGTTTGCGCGAAACCCCCGAAAACTGCGCGCCCAACGCACAGCCCACCATGTATTGGGCCAAATCCCCCAGCCAGCTGGGAAAAAGGATTTCAACGGTTCCTGTCAGTGTCAGAGCAAGGCTTAGGAATAGGGGCCCCAACATATGTGAAACAGGCAGGCGTAACAGCCGTCCAATTGTTAACCCCGTGAAACCGATGGCAAGGATAAGGAGCAGATCAACAACACTATATTCCGCTGCACGCACCATGGTTTCGCCGGCCAATGATCCAACCGCCTCTCCTGTAATGATGAAGAACAAGACGGGGATTGATGTCACAACCATTATGATCCGAATGAAATGCTGTGCTGTTACAATGCGTAGATCGGCGCCCGCAGCCTCAGCCAAGACGGCAGAGTCCACAATGCCGCCGGGTAGGGCGGCGTAATAGGCATCTTTTTTCTGATACCCCCCGATCAGTCGCATAATCGCATAACCACCACCATGCGCAAGTAAGATGTAAGGCAAAAGGGCCGCGATTGATAACCAAAATTGTGGCAGCAGGACCAGCAATTCAGGTGTAAAGCGCGACCCGATCATGGTGCCGATTACCGACATAAAGATCAACCGCACCCATCGGGTCAATTTAGGAAGCTGGCGATCACCTTTTTCGTACCAAAGGACAAAGCACGCTGAACCGAATATGGCGCCCAACATATAGGGCATCGGTACACCGATGAATTGTGCAATTACGCCCCCAATCAGTCCGAAAACAAAGATCCAGAGTATGCGTAAATCAAACATCGCTGTACCGTTTTTCCCCCTTATTTTGGCGTTCTAAACGATGACCACGCTCGCATGATCACCACAGCCGCACCAATCATCAAGAAGATCGGCGCATAAGAGAATTTGCCCTGATATTCAAAACTGGTGAAGATAAAGAACCCTGTATCAGAAATGATCATCGATTGGCGGAACGCTTCTTCCATGCTGGAGGTCAGAACAAAGGCGATGATGAAGGCAGCGGCCGAAAAATTCGTGCGGCGCATGGCATACCCGATCACACCAAACAACAATGCAAAACCCACATCCCAAATAGAGGCGCGCGATGAATAGCTGGCGGCCAATGCTGTCATAAAGATGAATGGATACAGATATTGCGTTGGCAGATAGGCAATGATTTTCCCAACCCAAGATGCCGCGAAATAACCAATAATGGCATAGGCCGCGATCCCAATCAAACCTGCTGCGAAAATGCCAAAGATAAACTCACGCGGGCTGATCAACTGTCCACCCATAAACAGGGGCGGTTCTGTTGCAAAGATCGTTGGTCCAGGCTGCAACCCGTTCACAAGGAACATGCCAATCAAGACAGCCGCAATTGTTGATCCAGGAATACCCAACGTCAGCAGTGGGATCATAGATGGTCCAGAGACGGCATTGTTTGCTGATTCCGGTGCAACGATCCCTTCGACAATACCTGTGCCCCATTCCTCTTTGTTTTTTGCGCGACGTTTTTCTTCGCCATAGGCCACGAAACACGCAACTGATGAACCCAAACCCGGCATCATCCCGATTAACGAACCGTAGATAGATGAACGGAACATAAGCGGTGTACACCGTTTAAATTCTGCCCATGTGAAATAGTCTTCGCTCTTGTCTAAATTGACTTCAGGCGCGACTTCCATCATTTTGATTTTGGCCGCTTTTTCAGCCTGAACGATCACCTCTGAAATTACGAACACACCGATCAATAGGGGGACCAGTGCCATCCCAGATTCCAATTCGTCAATCCCCATGGTCATTTTGAACTGACCCGTAATGACATCTTCACCGATCAGTCCGATGAGCGCGCCAAACAGGGTTGAAATAATCCCTTTGACGATGCTGTCGGTCACAACAGACCCGATAACAATAAAGGCCATCAGGTAAATGGCAAAGTTTTCAGGTGGACCAAATTTACGTGTAAAGGCCGCAATCGAGACAGCACCAAAAATCAGAATGATTTCACCAAAGTAATCCCCAAAGGCCGATGCAATGGTGGCGGATTTCAACGCTTTGCCCGCCTTACCTTTTTGCGTCATGGGATAGCCATCTTGCATGGTTGCAGCAGAGGCCGCCGTGCCAGGTGTATTAAACAAAATCGCAGCGATGGATCCACCATAACGTCCCGATTTTCCGATTACATAGAGAAAGGCAAGGCCCGCCAAACCACCGATTTCATCATTATAGGCGATCAAAATTGGCAACATCATCGCAATTGCGGCTGCTGCCGTCAGACCCCGTAAGGCGCCAAACACGATAACGACGATTGCCGCCAGAA
>CAXACF010000071.1:0-7412 GCA_963967125.1 uncultured Rhodobacterales bacterium
TCAATGTAAACGATGCCGCGTTGTGCGCGCTCAACGTTATATTCTGACGCTTGAAGCAATTTAAGGATAATGTTTTCAACGTCTTCACCCACATATCCCGCTTCGGTCAATGTGGTGGCATCCGCCATTGTAAATGGGACGTCCAGAATCCGTGCCAAGGTTTGTGCCAACAAGGTTTTACCGCAACCTGTCGGCCCCATCAGTAGGATATTGGATTTCGAAAGTTCAATATCCCCGCCTTTCTCAGCATGGTTAAGGCGTTTGTAATGGTTGTGCACCGCGACCGACAAAACACGCTTGGCTGTTGCCTGACCGATCACATAATCGTCCAATACATCACAAATTTCACGCGGTGTTGGCACGCCTTCACGCGCCTTCATGCCCGTCGTTTTATTCTCTTCGCGGATGATATCCATGCAAAGTTCGACACATTCATCACAGATAAAGACTGTTGGCCCAGCGATCAGCTTTCGCACCTCATGCTGGCTTTTGCCACAAAAGCTACAGTACAGTGTGTTTTTGCTTTCGCCTGAATTGGTCGCCATACCTTGTCCTTTACGTCCGTTCTTAGTTGAACGTCACACTTTGCTTTAAATTTACATCACAGCTTAGGACAGAGCTGACCCAGCCACAATGGCAAAAATGCGCACCCCCATTTCGGGATGGGAATGCACAGAATTCTTATTCGTCGCTTGCGTCTGCGCGCTTTTCAACGATTTCGTCGATCAGACCCCAATTTTTGGCGTCTTCCGCTGTCATAAAGTTATCGCGTTCCAGCGCCGCCTCGACTGTTTCAAGGTCTTGGCCTGTGTGCTGAACATAGATTTCGTTCAAGCGCCGCTTTAGTTTTAGCGTTTCTTCTGCATGGATCATTATATCCGTTGCCTGACCCTGATACCCGCCTGAGGGCTGGTGCACCATGATGCGACTATTTGGCAGAGAAAAGCGCATGCCCGCTTCGCCCGCGGTCAACAACAAGGATCCCATGGACGCGGCCTGCCCGATCACCAATGTCGACACCTTTGGGCGGATGTATTGCATTGTGTCATAGATCGACAAACCCGATGTCACAACGCCGCCTGGGCTGTTGATATACATTGAAATCTCTTTGGATGGGTTTTCCGCCTCAAGGTGCAGCAACTGCGCCACAATCAGGCTGGACATACCATCATGAACAGGACCGTTCAAAAAAATGATCCGCTCCTTTAGAAGACGAGAAAAGATGTCATACGCACGTTCACCGCGGCTTGTTTGTTCAACAACCATTGGGACCAGCGAATTCATGTAAAAGTCTACGGGATCTTTCATTCTAAGCTTTCCTACTCGAAAATCTGTGTTTCACTTTCTAAATAGACTAGTTCTCCCACTCGGCGGCTGCAATGGGGGGGCGGGCATAGATTTTTGAAAAATCGCTAATTTCCCCTTAACAACCTAGGATCGTTACGAAAAAACTTTGTCATGTGATCAAATAGGGTCAGGAATTGTTTCCAAATCTACATTTTACAATTTATGATGCGACAAAGGATTAAATGACGTGCCATCTGATCGCTATATTCCCAAAGGTGCGGCTTCGCTGCAGATAACGGCAGATAGGCCTGCGCGCGAATTTTACTTTTTGCTCCTTCCAAAACTTACGATGTTGGCATTTTCATCGGCCATCGAACCCCTGCGCATCGCAAATCAATTGGCGCAAAAACAGCTCTATACTTGGTACGCCATTACCCCTGACGGACAGGGCGCAACCTGTTCAAACGGGGTCACGATCCAATCCGATGGTGCGATGGGACAGATTTCTAAAGAGGCCTCCGTCTTTGTCTGTTCGGGGATCGACCCCGTACACGCCGCATCAAAAGAGGTTCTGGGATGGATCAGGCAACAGGATCGTCAGGGCACTCAACTGGGTGGGATTTGCACGGGCGCATTTGCGCTGGCGCAGGCCGGTGTCATTCGTGATCGGCGATTTACGTTGCACTGGGAAAACCAACCCGCATTCGTGGAAACATTCCCTGATCTGGTTCCAACTGAAAACCTGTATGAAAATGACGGTCAATTGATCACTTGTAGTGGCGGCAATGCCGCAACGGATATGATGCTGGCCCTGATTGAAGAGGATCATGGCAGCGAACTGGCATTGGTTGTTGCAGACATGTGCATCCACAAACGATCCAATGATCGGCAGGCACCACAACGATCATCCCTGTCTGTCATGGTTGGGACACGCAATCCCAAGCTGCTGCATGCGATACAGTTGATGCAACAAACCGTAGAGGATCCAATGCCTCTGCTAGAGCTATGCGCAACACTTGATATTTCGCGGCGTCAATTGGAACGATTGTTCAAAAAATATACGGCACAGTCCCCAACACAATTTTACTACACGTTGAAATTGGAACGTGCGCATGCCCTGTTAAGCGAAACGGATATGAGCATCACGCAAATCACGGCGGCAACGGGGTTTAATTCCACATCCCACTTGGCACGTCAGTTTAAATCAAAATACGGCTTTGCCCCACGCGATATGCGCAAAGGCTGGGCGAAATAACCCACTTGAAACACCCCACCCTAGGTCTAATTCACTCGCACCTAACCTAGGAATTGTTATGTATTTCACCCCGACACGCGATGACGGTTTGCGCCGATTAAAAGACTTCATTCCAGCCGCTGGCATCAAATATGCCCAAGGGCGAAATTATGATCGCGGTGCGGATGCGCATAAATCCGTGTCCCAACTTTCTCCCTACATCCGCCGCCGTACGATTAGCGAGGTTGAGGTTTTAAAATCTGTACTGGGCGCGCATAGCCCACAATCCGCAGAAAAATTTATCCAAGAGGTGTTTTGGCGCACCTACTGGAAAGGATGGTTGGAATTGCGCCCATCGGTTTGGGCGCATTACCAAGGCGCACTGGCACAGGCAAAGCATGATGTCATGTCCCAAGGCGGTCTGCGCCAGCAATGGGAGGCGGCGTGTTATGGAACAACGGGCATAGACTGTTTTGACCACTGGGCCAAGGAATTGGTTGAAACTGGGTATTTGCACAATCATGCGCGGATGTGGTTTGCCTCAATCTGGGTGCATACGCTTGAATTGCCTTGGGAACTGGGCGCAGATTTCTTTATGCGGCACCTGTTGGACGGAGACCCCGCGTCAAACACACTTAGCTGGCGGTGGGTATGTGGGTTGCAGACCGCTGGGAAAACCTATCTTGCACGTGCCGATAATATTGCAAAATTCACAGAAGGCAGGTTTCGGCCAATAGGGCTTGCATCCTATGCGCGCCCACTTGGACATCCGGATCATCCCAAACCGATGCCATTATCGATCCCAAACGTGATTGATCCGGCAAAACGAACCGGGGTCCTATTGCATGACGATGACTTTGATTTGACGCACCTGCTGGCCGCAGCACCCAAAAACCTCTACGCGGCAGCCTATATGCCATCCCTGCTGGGCGTTAGTCCATGGCATGTTTCTGACACAGTGCAAAGCTTTGTTGATGAGTTACGCAAAGAATGCATGATGCGATATGCCGATCGTTTGCCTGACATTACGGATACCATGGCAGTTGATGATGTGATTGCATGGGCAAAACATGCAGATTTAGAGCAGATCATCGTTCCAACACCAACCGTAGGACCCATGCGCACAAACCTGGACAAAATAACTGCGCAATTGTCTGCCGCAGGCATCCAAACTTGTGAAATTCGCGCGCCCTATGACACGCTATGCTGGCCTAAGGCCACGCATGGTTTTTTCCGTTTTAAAGAGAACATTCCAAAATTCATCGAAACACTGCGTTTAAAATGAAAAAGGGCGCTAAAGAGCGCCCTTCTCGCAAGATATTTCCAAAGATTACTCTGGGAACGATTTCAAATATTCAATCGTCGCTGCGATGTCTTTTTCCTTTTTAAATCCAGAGAAAGACATTTTTGTACCTTTGATATAGGCCTTTGGTTTTGCAAGGAACGCAGCAAGTGTTTCGTCGTTCCAAACAACACCTTCGGCACCCATTGCAGCCATGTTTTTCGAGTATTTGAAGTTATCCAAACCGCCAATCGCACGACCAACGACACCGTTTAGCTGTGGACCAGATTTGTTTTTTGCACCTTCGCCAACTTGGTGGCAGGCTTTACATTTTTTGAATGCTTTTTCGCCCGCTTTTACCAATTCAGCGTCCAATGCGGATGCCGCTGCTGCTGGTGCTGCTTCTTCAACAACTTCTTCGACGACGGCCACCTGAACAGTTTCTGCAACCGCTGCTGGTGCTGCTGCTTGTTCTGCGCCCTCTTCTTCTGGGGTCACGTCCAAAACAGCCGCGCGCATTGTGATTTCAACGCTGTCTTTACAGTCAGACATACAGGCATTTTCTGTTGTGAAAATTGTGTATTCTGTTTCTGCACGGTCATCCATGATAAAGCCATTTGCGTTTGGCATTTCAACATCAAAGAATGTTTCACGGCTTAGCTCAAACTCATCATCAATCAGATCGTTTGAATACAGGATATAGGCGACGATCGCATATGTTTCATCATCTGTCAGGCTACCAGCATTGCCAAATGGCATTGAACGGCGCACGTAATCAAACGCAGTTGAGAGGTGCGGCCAGTAAGAGCCCACTGTTTTTAACGGATCTTCGTGGTCCAATGTGTCCATACCACCCGCGAGTTTTGGCCAGTTATCTACGCCTTCGGCGAAATCGCCGTGACAAACCGCGCAATGTTCAGCAAACAGTTCTTCACCGTCATAGGCATTGCCAGAGCCATCTGGCAAACCAGTGCCATCTGGGCTGACATCCCAATCCCATGCTGCAACTTCAACATCCAGTGCTGGACGCCCAAGGTTGAATTTACCTTCACGCATTCCTGATCCAGCAGCCTGTGCTGATGCAATCAAGGCGAAATCAGGATCGACGTCAAATGACACGATCGCTGGGTTTTCGGGCATTGGGGCCACGTTGCGGTCTGCATAGTTGTATGAAACCACCATGACTGTTGCGACGCTAAATGCCGCTCCTGCGAATAAATTAAGAGATTTCGACATTTTCTGCCTCGCCGTTTGGTTTGACCCACCAAGTTTGGATACAGTTGTTATGGTAGATTGAGTTCAGACCGCGCACTTCACGCAGCTGATCTTTGGTTGGTTGCACGTAACCCGTGTCATCGTGCGCACGTGACTGAAGGAACATTTCCCCGCCGTCCCATTCGATATCCAAATAGAAACGGGTCAGTGCCATTTTTTCGCCTGGCTTGGCCAAACGGGCCTCTTGCCAGTTTTTGCCACCATCGATGGACACATCTACACGCGTGATTGCGCCGTTACCTGTCCATGCCAGCCCTGTGATCACCAGTGGACCTTTACCATGGCGGATTGGGGATTGGGGACTTGGCGACGTCACAACAGATTTCGCATCCATCGCCCATGTGTAGCGGCGTGATGTTCCGTCTTCCAACGTGTCAGTGTATTTTGATGTTTCTTCGCGGCTGTCAACGGGGCCTTCTGTGACCTCGACACGGCGCAACCATTTGACCCACATGTTGCCTTCCCAACCTGGGACAACCAAACGCACAGGATAGCCATGCTCTTTGCGCAGCGCTTCACCATTTGCTTTGAATGCAACCAAAACGTCATCCAACGCTTTGTCCATCGGGATTGAGCGGCCGTTTGATGAGGCATCTGCACCCTCAACAAATACCCATTTACCCTCTGTTTTCACGCCTGCTTCGTTCAAAAGCGTGCGTAGCGGGATACCAGTGTATTCCATGTTGTGGATCATACCGTGCGTGAACTGAACACCGTTCAACTGCGCACCCGCCCATTCCATACCTGTGTTTGCCGCACATTCGCAGAAATACACATGATTTTCACGTGGGAAACGTTCCAGATCTTCATATGTGAAAACCAATGGCTGATCGACAAGACCGTTGATCATCAAACGGTAATCTTCTTTTGCCAATTCAATCGCACCAGAGTGGTGACGTTCAAATGCACACCCCTGTGGTGTGATCGTTCCGTCCAGTGCGTGGATCGGTGTAAAATTGATTGAACTGATGGTATCTGCCGTCAACCATTCAACATTACGGCGCACAACGTCGCCTTCAAAACGGATTGGCATACCGTAAGGTGTTGCATCAACACCGTCGCCAGTTGCCTGTGCCCATTCTTGGATTTCTGTGATTAGGGGATCACCACCTGTTGCTGACGCTGCCGATGCTGCAACGGTGCCTGCACCCGCAGCGGCGGCACCTGCCAAGAACTGGCGGCGCGATGCCTTTTTATCTGTGAAGCCGACTGTCATTCGTCTACTTGCTCCTCTACTGAAATTAAATCGTGACGCGGTTACGCGCCAACAACCTTGACGCTATTGTTTGGGGCAACAGATACTGTGCCCTGCTTGCGGATGTAGTCTTCGACGACATCCCAGATTTGTGGACCTTCTGTGCCTTCGTTCACAGATGCCCATCCCGCGACAACATAGTTTTTCGCAGGATCAATTCGTTCCCCTGTCTTGAGCAGGGTGAGTTCAGAAATGCGGCTGCCCTGTGGCTGATTGATATCGATGCGATATCCCATGCCACCAATACGGACCATGTCGCCGCCCTGTTGGTAATAAGGATCAACATTGAACAGGTTGTCCGCCACGTCCTCTAGGATGACGTGAATAAATTCACCTGTCATTTCGGTGCGATACGCCGCGCCATATGACATGGATGTGACGTTCCATATATCTTCACGCGTAATATCCTGACCGGGCAGGATCGATGGCCCCCAACGCACACCTGGTGACATTGAAATATCTGCATCACGCTCTTCGATCAGCGCCTGACAGATCAAATCATCCCATGATCCGTTAAAATTGCCGCGGCGGTAAAGCAGGCTTTCGGATTGGCCGATCACCTCTGTCAATTCATTGATATAGGGCGCGCGTTGTTCATCGATCAATGCAGCAACCTTTGCATCTGGCGTGATGACGTCCGAGAAGATTGGGATCAATTTATGCTTGAACCCCATCATGCGTCCATCGCGCACGTCTAAATCAACGCGGCTGACGAATTTACCATTAGAACCAGAAGCGACAATGATCGTTTCGTTGACCAAAACTGGTTCAGGCAATGCATCATGCGTGTGGCCTGACAAAATCACGTCAATACCTGAAACACGGCTTGCCATTTTTTTGTCAACATCAAATCCGTTGTGCGACAGAACAACAACAACTTCGGCACCCATATCACGGACTTCGTCCACCATTTCCTGCATCCGTTCATCACGGATACCAAAGCTATATTCAGGGAACATCCAACCTGGGTTTGCGATCGGCATGTATGGGAAGGCCTGACCAATCACAGCAATCTTAGTGCCGCCGCGTTCAAACATTTTGTAGGGAGGGAACAAATCAGTTGGTTCATCCCACTCGGA
>CAXACF010000072.1:0-7396 GCA_963967125.1 uncultured Rhodobacterales bacterium
ACACATACCCAATGCCACGGCGATGTGCTGGGCGGTTGACCCTTTGATCAGTGGACAACAAAACTTCGCCATTCACGGCGATATGCCCTTCCGTCGGTGCAAAAGCCCCTGAGATCGCTTGTGCAATCGTTGATTTCCCAGCTCCAGAGCGCCCAAACAACGCCGTCACGCCCGATCCTGCACTGAACGTGATGTCCAATGTAAACCCAGAAAACTGGTGCTTTATGTAAACGGATAATGTCATTGACCGTGCATCCGTTTTTGAACACGCCGCGCCAACCATTCAGACAGCAACAAAGCCGTCACTGAGATTACAATAGATACAATCACCAGCGTAAGCGCACCCTGATCTTTGCCGGGCATTTGCAAAAACCCGTATATTGCTGATGGGATTGTTTGGGTTTGGTTTGGGATATTGCCCACAAACGTAATCGTTGCCCCAAATTCCCCCAATGCTTTGGCAAAGCCTAAAATGGCACCAACAACAACACCGGGTAGCGCCATGGGCAGCGTAATCGTGAAAAACACCGTGATTGGACGGGCCCCGAGCGTCAAGGCTGCATGCTCCAAATCGGGATTAATTTGTTCAATCGAAAGCCGCACGGCGCGTACAACCAACGGGAACGCCATAATTGCCGCCGCGAAAACTGCGCCCGTCCATTGAAAGGCGATCGTGATCCCGAAATAGTCATTCAGGATTTGCCCTGCAAACCCCGCACGACCAAAAAACATCAATAATAGGTAACCCGTGACAACGGGTGGCAAAATCAATGGCAGATGGACCAGTGCATTCAAAACCTCACGCCCCCAAAAACGGCGGCGCACCAGCAAAAACGCAACCCATACGGCGAATGGCAAAGATAAAAAAGTTGCCCAAATGGCAACCTTTAGCGATAGCAAAATCGCCGCCAATTCTTGTTCACCGAAATATAGCATGTGCCTGCCAATCTGTTTCACGCACTATAGTTTCAAAACATTTACTCAGATGCAATGACAACAAAATGATTCAGGGGTTGCAGATTCGGATTGAGAGGCGTATGTAGCGCCCAACAGCGGTTTGTTGGAAACAACACTCCACCGAAAGTAATTCACGGGCCGCGCGCCCGTTTTTTTGTGTTTGGACATATGACGAATAGCTTAATTGCAAAAACAGCGATGGATCAGCGGATCGCCGAAATCATCAATCCCGTCATCGAAGATATGGGGTTTGAATTGGTGCGCATTCGTTTGATGGGCGGCCAAACGAAAACGCTGCAAATCATGGCAGACAAACCCAATGGCGGTATCGAGGTGGATGATTGCGCCGACATTTCAACTGCGATCAGCGCGGTCATGGATGTCGAAGATCCAATCACCGACGCCTATACACTTGAGGTATCAAGCCCAGGGATCGATCGCCCCCTGACACGGTTGAAAGATTTTGAAACCTTTGAAGGGTACGAAGTGAAATTGGAAACAGCGGACATGATCGATGGACGCCGCCGTTTTCGTGGGGAACTTGCAGGCGTTGAAGGCGATGAAGTGCTGATCAATGTCGAAGAAGGAACAATTGGATTGGAATTTGATTGGCTATCAGAAGCCAAACTGATCCTGACCGATGATCTAATCAAAGAAATGCTACGCCAACGCAAAGCGTCGGGCGATATCAACCAAGATGATTTCGATGAAATCGTGACCGAACAGTCCGAGGAGGAATAAGAATGGCAATTACCTCAGCCAACCAACTAGAATTGCTACAGACAGCCGAAGCGGTTGCACGCGAAAAAATGATCGACCCCGGTTTGGTCGTATCCGCGATGGAAGAAAGCTTGGCCCGCGCTGCGAAATCTCGCTATGGCTCAGAAATGGACATCCGTGTTTCGATTGATCGTAAAACGGGTCGTGCAACATTCACACGTGTTCGCACAGTGGTCGAGGACGAATTGCTTGAAAACTATCAGGCGGAAATGACCGTTGAACAAGCCAAGCAGTACATGGAAAATCCACAGGTTGGCGAACAGTTCATCGAGGAAATTCCACCTGTTGATATGGGGCGCATCGCAGCCCAATCTGCAAAACAAGTTATCCTTCAAAAGGTCCGTGAAGCCGAACGTGATCGCCAATACGAAGAATTCAAAGATCGTGCGGGCACAATCATTAATGGTGTGGTTAAACGTGAAGAATACGGCAACGTTATCGTTGACGTGGGCCGCGGAGAAGCGATTTTGCGCCGCAATGAAAAAATCGGCCGTGAAAGCTATCGTCCGAATGATCGCGTGCGTTGTTTCATCAAAGAAGTACGTCGTGAAGTGCGTGGTCCACAAATTTTCCTTTCGCGTACGGCGCCAGAATTCATGGCGGAATTGTTCAAAATGGAAGTGCCTGAAATTTACGAAGGCATCATTGAAATCAAATCTGTCGCACGCGATCCAGGTTCACGTGCAAAAATCGCGGTTTACACAAACGATCATTCAATTGATCCTGTTGGCGCATGTGTCGGTATGCGCGGCAGCCGTGTGCAGGCCGTTGTGAATGAACTTCAGGGTGAAAAAATCGACATCATTCCGTGGAACGAAGATCAGCCAACTTTCTTGGTTAATGCACTGCAGCCGGCAGAAGTTTCCAAAGTTGTTTTGGATGAAGAAGCAGGCAAAATCGAGGTTGTTGTCCCAGAAGAGCAGCTGTCCCTTGCAATTGGTCGTCGCGGTCAAAACGTGCGCCTTGCAAGCCAGCTAACAGCGCTTGATATCGACATCATGACCGAAGCCGAAGAATCAGCACGCCGTCAGAAAGAATTCGAAGAACGCACCAATCTGTTCATGGAAACCTTGGACGTTGACGAATTCTTTGCGCAGTTGCTGGTTGCCGAAGGCTTTACCAATCTGGAAGAAGTCGCCTATGTCGAAATCGATGAACTCCTTGTCATCGACGGTGTTGATGAGGCAACCGCGGACGAGCTACAAACCCGTGCACGCGAATTCCTAGAAGCGCAAGCACGTGCCGCAATGGAACGCGCACAAGAGCTTGGCGTTGAAGACAGCCTAATTAATTTCGAAGGTCTGACACCACAGATGCTACAAGTATTGGCAGAAGATGGCGTCCTAAACCTAGAAGATTTCGCAACATGCGCCGACTGGGAACTGGCAGGTGGCTGGACGACAGTCGACGGAGAGCGTGTAAAAGACACAGGCCTATTGGAAGAATTTGACGTTTCATTAGAAGAAGCGCAGGATTTGATCATGACCGCACGTGTTATGTTGGGTTGGGTTGATCCAGAGGAATTGGTTGCAGAAGACGCAACCGAAGAAGTCGAAGAGGACTAAGACACCTGATGGGTCGTGGCGAAAGACATATGAAGTCCGATGTTGCAGAACGCAAATGCATCGTGACAGGCGAGGTTCAGCCCAAACATGGGCTGATCCGTTTTGTCGTATCGCCCGACAATCAAATTGTGCCCGATCTGGCAGAGAAATTGCCAGGTCGCGGTATTTGGGTAAGTTCGACCAATGACGCCGTTTCTACGGCAATTGGCAAAGGCCTTTTTTCCCGCGGTGCTAAAAAACCCGTAAGCGTTGATCCCAATTTGTTGACCGATTTGATCGAAAACATGGGGCGTCGTGTGGTTGAATTAATCAGCCTTTCGCGCAAATCAGGCCGTGCAGTTGCAGGATATGAAAAGGTGAAAGATTGGCTTTTGAAAGAAGAAGCCCAAGTTCTGATACAAGCGTCTGATGGGTCCGAACGGGGCAAGTCGAAATTAAGTACGCCTTATGGCGGATCCTTTATCGGTTGGTTAACGGCCGATGAATTGGGCGCGGCCTTCGGGCGACAAACGGTAATACATTGTGCTCTCGCCTCTGGCGGTTTGACGCAACGTGTAGTAGATGATGCGAAACGACTACAGGGTCTTCGCGAAAATAACGGTGGCAAAACTGCAACCGGGAAGGAAAAGACAGCTAGATGAGCGATAGTGACGGCAAAAAAACATTAGGTGTTCGTGGCGGCGGTCCACGTTCTGGGAACGTAAAGCAAAGCTTTAGCCACGGCCGTTCCAAAAATGTCGTGGTCGAAACAAAGCGTAAGCGTGTTGTCGTACCAAAACCGGGTGCTGCAAAACCTGCCGCCGGTGGTGCAGGTGCAGGCGGTGCGTCTGGTGCCGGTGGCATTCAAAACGCCGAGATGGAGCGCCGATTAAAAGCGCTTCAAGCCGCAAAAGCGCGCGAAGCGGAAGAAGTGGCCGCACGCGAAGCAGAAGAAAAAGCACGCTTGGAAGAGCGCGAACGTCGCCGCGCCGAGCAAGAAAACAAAGAACGCGAACAGCGCGAATTAGAAGAGCGCGCAAAGGCAAAAGCCGAAGCGGAAGAACGCGCGAAAAAAGAAGCCGAAGAACAAAAAGCACGCGAAGCCGCCGAAAAGGCTGCACGAACAGAGCCTGCGCAACCACGCACTGACGATGCGCGCACTGCAAAACCAGCGGCCCCAGTTTCACGCAAACGCGAGCAAGAAGACGATAAGCGTCGCGCCAAAACCCGTGGCGGCGAAGGCGAAAACCGTCGTTCAGGCAAGCTAACTGTTACTCAGGCGCTTGGCGGCGGAGAAGGTGGTCGTCAACGCTCAATGGCGTCTATGCGCCGCAAACAAGAACGTGCACGTCAAAAGGCGATGGGTGAATCCCAAGAGCGCGAAAAGATTGTTCGCGAAGTGCAAGTACCAGAAGCAATCGTGGTTTCTGAACTGGCCAACCGGATGGCCGAACGCGTTGCAGAGGTTGTAAAATCTCTCATGAAAATGGGCATGATGGTCACACAAAACCAGTCCATTGATGCAGATACCGCCGAATTGATTATCGAAGAATTCGGACACAAAATCGTTCGTGTTTCTGACGCGGATGTTGAGGATGTCATCAACGAAGTTGAGGACGCAGAAGTAGATCTTCAACCACGTCCGCCCGTGATCACCATCATGGGTCACGTTGACCACGGCAAAACATCGCTATTGGATGCGATCCGTCAGGCGAATGTGGTATCAGGAGAAGCTGGTGGCATTACCCAGCATATTGGTGCATATCAGGTTACGGCACCTGATGGGTCACTGTTGTCTTTCTTGGATACACCGGGTCACGCTGCGTTTACGTCGATGCGGGCACGTGGTGCACAGGTAACCGACATTGTGGTGTTGGTGGTTGCAGCAGACGACAGCGTAATGCCGCAAACAATCGAGGCGATCAATCACGCCAAAGCCGCCAAGGTTCCAATGATCATCGCGATCAACAAGTGTGATAAACCAGATGCAAACCCAGATATCGTGCGCACAGAATTGTTGCAGCACGAAGTCATTGTGGAAGCGATGTCAGGTGATGTCCAAGATGTTGAAGTTTCAGCATTGGCCAAGACAGGATTGGATCAATTGCTTGAGGCGATTTCGCTACAGGCGGAAATCCTTGAACTGAAAGCCAACCCAAAACGCGCAGCTCAGGGTGCCGTGATCGAGGCACAGTTGGATGTGGGACGTGGACCCGTTGCAACTGTTCTGGTTCAAAAAGGGACATTGAAGCAAGGCGATATTTTCGTTGTTGGTGAACAATGGGGTAAGGTTCGCGCACTGATCAACGACAAAGGCGAGCGCGTGAAAGAAGCAGGTCCATCTGTTCCTGTTGAGGTACTTGGCCTGAACGGCACACCAGAAGCGGGCGACGTTTTGAACGTTGTTGATACAGAAGCACAAGCCCGTGAAATCGCAGATTATCGTATCGACCTTGCGAAAGAAAAACGTGCAGCAGCAGGTGCCGCCACAACGCTTGAACAATTGATGGCGCGTGCAAAAGAAAACGAAAACCTTACCGAAATGCCCATTTTGGTTAAGGCAGACGTACAAGGTTCTGCAGAAGCGATCGTGCAAGCGATGGAAAAAATCGGCAATGATGAGGTGCGCGTGCGCGTGCTGCACTACGGTGTGGGCGCGATTACGGATACTGATGTCGGTTTGGCCGAGGCATCAGGTGCGCCTGTCATTGGATTTAACGTGCGCGCCAATGCATCTGCGCGAAATTCCGCGAACCAAAAAGGCGTTGAAATCCGCTACTATTCCATCATCTACGATTTGGTGGACGATGTTCGTGCGGCGGCAAGTGGTCTGTTGTCCGCAGAAATTCGCGAAAACTTCATCGGTTACGCACAGATTAAAGAAGTCTTCAAAGTGTCTGGCGTTGGCAAGGTCGCGGGTTGTATCGTGACCGAAGGTGTTGCACGTCGCAGTGCGGGCGTACGTTTGCTGCGCGACAACGTGGTGATCCATGAAGGAACGCTGAAAACGTTGAAACGCTTTAAGGACGAAGTCAAAGATGTTCAGTCTGGTCAAGAATGCGGTATGGCATTTGAAAACTATGACGATATTCGACCTAACGATGTGATCGAAATCTTTGAACGTGAAGAAGTTGCACGTACACTAGATTAAATTGAAAACGCCCCAATCTGGGGCGTTTTTTATAACCAATCTCGCAATATCGGAATGATTGGAATATCCGCTGGGGGCATCGGGTATTTATTAAGATCTTTTGCATGCACCCATGCCAATTTTTGCCCCTCTTTTCCCTGAACAATACCATCCCACTTTCGGCAGGCAAACAGCGGCATCAAGAGATGAAAATCATCATACGTGTGCGACGCAAATGTAAGTGGCGCTAAACAGCTGGACCATGTTTCAATCCCCAATTCTTCATGTAACTCACGGACAAGCGCATCTTCGGGGGTTTCACCGGCCTCAACCTTGCCCCCTGGAAATTCCCACAGCCCTGCCATGGATTTACCCTCGGGTCGTTGTGCCAACAAAACGCGTCCATCGGGGTCAATAAGTGCGACAGCAGAAACCAAAATAATCTTCATGACCGATAGTCCGCATTAATTTCGATATATCCGTGCGTCAAATCACAGGTCCATACGGTTGAGTTTCCGTCACCAATTCCGACATCAACGTTCAGTACGATGTGATCATTTTTCATGTAGTTCGCGCCATCGTCTTCGCGATAGTCATCTGCAACCCAGCCTTCTTTCGCAACCAAAATATCACCAAACGAAATTGACAAACGATCACGATCTGCCGCCGCACCTGATTTCCCAATCGCCATAACAACGCGTCCCCAATTGGGATCTTCGCCCGCAATTGCGGTTTTAATCAGGGGCGAATTTGCGATGGCCATTGCGTGCGTTTTCGCGTCAGCATCGTTGGCGGCGCCTGACACATTGATTTCGACAAATTTGGTGGCCCCTTCCCCGTCCCAAACGACCAAATGCGCGAGTTCCAACCTAACCGATTTTAGCGCATCACTTAATTCTTTATCTGTACCCGCGATCGCGATCCCACTCCTTCCTGTTGCGTCCTCCTACAGTGTATCCGACGTTGGTGTCTTTGTGTCGACTTT
>CAXACF010000073.1:0-7366 GCA_963967125.1 uncultured Rhodobacterales bacterium
ATCACCCAGCTGCGCAAAAATATCGTACGCCCGACATCACGAACTGGAACGGCATCATCTGTGGTGGTGTGAAACCCGCAGAAGCGTTTGTTGTATGATTTTACTGTTTAACAAACCCTTTAATGTTCTGTCGCAGTTTACGGACAATAGCGTGGATGCAACCAAGCGTCAGACCCTGTCCGATTTCATTGATATTCCGAAGGTCTATCCCGCGGGTCGACTGGATCGCGATAGTGAAGGGTTGTTGATCCTAACTGACAATGGACGTTTACAGGCGCGCATTTCAAATCCTAAGCGCAAGACACCGAAAACCTATTGGGCGCAGGTTGAGGGTGCGCCAAGTGATCAGGATCTTGATCCCCTGCGGCGTGGGATCACGTTAAAGGATGGAAAATGCCTACCCGCCAAAGTTGAATTGATGGCACCACCTGATTTGTGGGAACGCGATCCGCCTGTGCGCTATCGAAAATCTGTTCCAGATACGTGGATTTGCCTGACGATCACTGAAGGACGTAATCGCCAAGTACGTCGAATGACCGCTGCGATTGGATTCCCAACACTACGTTTGGTGCGTGCAGCGATCGGGGATTGGTCGATCCATGGTATTGATCACGGCACCTATAAGGTTATCGGTTAGATTTTTTGGGGCTTCAGGGATTGAAATGCCTCATATTGCGACAAAAACACCTGACCTGTCAGATCAGTCAGAAAATGACTGCATTTAAGGCGATCCATCACTGGACCTTTAACCTCAGACAGATGCAACTTGATGCCCAGATCCCGTAGGCGGTGGTTGATCGCCTCAAGGCTTTCAAGCGCCGACATGTCGATTTCATTCACCGCAGAGCACATAAGCACAACATGCCGAATGGGTTGATCACATGCGATACGATCATACACCATATCCTGTAAAAACGCGGCATTTGCGAAATACAGGCTTTCGTCCACACGTAGCGTGACCAAATTGGGATAGGTTTCTACCTCATGGCGGTTGATGTTGCGAAAATGTTCAGTGCCCGCAACCAAACCAACCTCTGCCACATGTGGTTTTGACGTTTTGTAGAGGAACAGCCCGATAGAGAGCAAGACGCCTGCAGAGACGCCCGCCTCGACACCAAAACCCAGTGTTAGAAGGATGGTGGCAAACACGGCGGCGAAATCCACCTTGGAATAGGACCACGCGTGTTTCAAAACCGAAAAATCAACCAAGGATAAAACGGCAACGATGATTGTCGCGGCCAATGTTGCTTTGGGTAAAAAGAACAATAGTGGTGTTAACAACAAGGCCGCCAAACCAATACCAATTGCGGTAAAGGCGCCCGCAGCAGGTGTTTCTGCGCCCGCATCAAAATTAACGACCGAACGGGCAAAGCCACCGGTTACAGGGTATCCGCCAGAGACGGCCGATGCGATGTTTGACGCCCCTAAACCGATCAATTCCTGATCCGGAACGATACGTTGGCGTTTTTTTGCGGCAAGGGTCGATGCAACCGAAACAGATTCAACAAATCCAATCACGGATATCAATACGCCAGACATCAACAACTGACCCCAGAGTGTTGGTGAAAAACTGGGTGTTGTTAGGGGGGGTAAACCCATTGGAACGGTTCCCACAATTTTGACACCGTGCAATGACAGATCGAACAGAAAAGTGATCAGTGTTGTCATAACAACCGACCCAACTGGACCCGCCTTGGCCAAAATATCGGCTGTGCTTGGGGCAAGTCCCATATTCAACAGCGCTGGTTTCAATCCTTTTTTAACCCAGAAAAGAAAGGCCAAAGTACTTGCCCCCAATCCCAAGGTGATGGGATTTATCATGTCACGGTGATCGGCCAGTGAAAAAATCAATTCGACCAATGTGTGCCCATGTGCGTCAACGCCCAAAATGTGTTTTAGCTGACTGGCGGCGATCAACAGCCCAGAGGCCGTGATAAACCCCGCAATGACGGGGTGGGACAAAAAATTCGCCAGAAAACCCAGCCGCAGAACGCCCATTGCAATCAGGATGACCCCAGAAATAAAGGCCAGTGTAACGGCAGCCAGCGCAATATCAGTGGGTGATGTAAGACCAAGGTTTCCAATCGCCGCTGCTGTCATGAGTGACACAACCGCAACGGGCCCAACCGCCAAGGCCCGCGATGTCCCAAAAATCGCATATGCCACCAAAGGTAAGATGGATGCATATAGGCCCATTTCGGCAGGAAGGCCCGCCAGCAATGCATAAGCCAGCGATTGTGGGATAAGCATGATTGTCACGATCATCGCAGCAATCGCATCCGATGTGAATGTGTTTGAATTATAGACAGAGGCCCACTCAAGCATTGGAACATACTGCTTGATCCGGCCATACATAGGTGATGGCGTCTTCATTGTGTTATTCCGATGCGCTAGGCGTTTGCGGCGTGAAACAGGATTGAGGAGCGATTTCCGCTGCGACAATAGGCAAAAATGGGTTTCGGTAATTCGGATATGGCGTTGGCCATTTCCTGAATTTGTGCGGGCATTGGCATTGCCGTGATGGGGACATGCGCCGTTTTCAACCCTGCATCATGCGCGGCATTCGCAATATCATTGAACACAGGTTGCGTTGGCTCTTCGAAATCCGGTCGGTTGCAAATAATCGATTTAAAACCTGCTTTGGCAATTTCGGTCACATCTGCGGCTGTGATCTGAGGAGAGACAGAAAAATCCTGTGAAATTTGTGTAATGTTCATGATTTGAATCCTAAATCGGGTTTTTGCCAATTTATATATTCAAAAAGTTGAATAAATAAAAGCCCAAAAGTGTAGGGCCAATAAAATAGTGGGTTTCAGCGCTAAATTGCGCTGAAACCTTCGTCCAATGCCCGAAGAATTTGGTTCACCTCATCCTCTGTAATCGTCAAAGGTGGTGACATTAGGATATTGGGATAGCCCGGGCGGACCATTGCGCCCGCTTCGTAGACGCGTTGATGAACATGTTTCAGGGTTGCCATATCAATCGGTGTTTTTGTTGCGCGATCGGAAACCAGTTCCAGACCATTCATCAATCCGTGCCCACCGCGCACATCGCCGATAATGTCATGTTTTTCGGCCAGTTTTAGAAGGCCTTGATATAACTGATCGCCACGGGCAGCGGCATTGGTTTTTGTGTCCAACCGCCGCGTTTCGTTCAGGCATGCCACAACCGCGGCCGCCCCAACAGGATGCGCGGAATAGGTGTAGCCGTGGAAAATGCCACCATCCCCACTGGTATCGTTTTCAAAAACTTCGGCAACCTTGTCCGACATCAGTGCCGCACCAACGGGATAGTAGCCAGAGGTGATGCCCTTGGCCATTGACATCATATCAGGTTTCACACCCCAATGACGCGCGCCTGACCAATCACCTGTGCGACCAAATCCTGTAATCACCTCATCCGAAATCATAAGAATCCCGTGACGGTCACAAATATCGCGCATCAATCCCATAAAGCTGGGATCAGGCACGATAACACCACCTGCGCCTTGGATCGGTTCCATGATAAATGCAGCGATCGTGTTGGCCCCTTGGAATGCAATTTCGTCTTCGAACGCATTCGCGATATTTTGGGCCAGCGTCGCAGGGTCGGTTTCATTGAAAGGATTGCGATAGGTATAGGGGCTGGGCAAATGGAAACACCCGGGCATCAAGGGTTCGTAATTGATGCGGAAACGATTGTTGCCGTTAACAGAGGCCCCGCCAAAATGCGTCCCATGATACCCCTTTTTCAAAGAGATAAATTTGGTACGGGTCGGTTCGCCCCGCAGGCGATGATACTGTCGCGCCAGCCGCAGACATGTTTCGACCGAGTCTGAGCCGCCAGAGGTGAAAAACACCCGCGCCATGCCATCGGCCTCAAACATTTCGCGCACGAGATAGGATGCCTCGATCGCGGGTGGGTTTGATGTGCCTGAGAATGCCGAATAATAGGGGAGGTCGTAAAGCTGTTTGGAAATCGCTTCTTTGACGGCGTCATTTGAATAGCCAAGGTTCACACACCATAAACCGCCCACAGCATCGACAACGGTGTGTCCATCAATATCGGTGATGGAACTGTTCTGTGCACTCACAATGACTTTGGGTGGGTTTGCCAGGGAATCGGCAGGATGCCCCATGGGATGCCACATGTGTTTGGCATTATTTTCCTTGGTAAAGTTATCGTCGCGCATGGGCCAAATGCTCCTATCCTAAATTTGATCAAATTTTACGTGTGTTTTTGAAACTGTCCAGTGGAATAATGCATCGTCATGTGGAAGATTTTTGCTCGCCCCTAGACTTGGTGAACAAGGGCCTATACATCCAAGCCACCATGGCAAAACAAAAGACAAATACAAATTACAAGGTCATCGCAGAAAATCGTCGCGCACGGTTTGATTATGCGATTGAAAGTGATTTGGAATGTGGCATCGTGTTGATGGGATCCGAGGTTAAATCCCTGCGGAAAGGGTCGTCAAACATCGCCGAAAGCTATGCCGAAGTTGAAAACGGCGAACTTTGGCTCGTCAATTCCTACATCGCACCCTACGAGCAAGCAAAAACATGGGGTCACGAAGAACGCCGCCGCCGCAAGTTGATGGTCAATAAACGCGAACTTGCCAATCTATGGTCCGAAACCCAACGCAAGGGGATGACCATTGTGCCGCTGGTTATGTATTTCAACGATAAGGGTTTTGTTAAGCTCAAGATCGGGATCGCCAAGGGTAAGAAAAACCACGACAAACGCGCCGACAGTGCAAAGCGCGATTGGAACGTGCAAAAACAGCGTTTGTTGAAAAACGGATAGGGAAAACCACGCGGTCTTTCCCCTGACGTATTCTGCCTCACACTCGTACTCATGACCCATTCCAATCAACAGGAGGGTGTCATGGAAGGACTTATTCTTAATCTTGTCTCAGGGGCCGTTGGTGGCAACGTGGTGGGTCGCTTAATCGGTAGCCTGAACCAAGGGACAGTTATCAACTCAATCGCTGGGATTTTGGGCGGCGGTCTGGGTGGATCAATCTTGGGCATGCTTGGCGCACCCGATATGGCGGGAATGGCAGGTGATGCCGCAGGTATGGACATCGGCGCGCTGCTGGGTCAGGTGGTCAGCGGTGGCGTTGGCGGGGGTGTTTTATTGGCGATTGTGGGCTTTGTACGCTCAAAAATGGGATAAACCATCCAAAACGACGTTAAAATGGGGCGGAACGTGGTTCGCCCCACTTGCTTAACAGGTTCTTGGGATGTAGGCACCCATATGAAAATAGGGGGCTGAACATGCAAGACGACCCAAAAACACTTGTTTCGACAGAATGGCTTCATACGCATCTAAAGGATCCCGATCTGCGGATTTTGGATGGGTCCTATTATTTGCCGCAAATGGGCCGTGACCCACGTGCGGAATATGATGCCGTACATATCCCCAACGCGCGCTTTTTTGATATTGATGATGTTTCAGATCACGGATCTGATTTGCCGCACATGGTGCCGCCCGTTGAGAAATTCATGTCACGCATGCGCGCCATGGGTGTGGGGGACGGTCACCAAGTTGTCGTCTATGACGGTATGGGACTATTTTCAGCGGCCCGTGTTTGGTGGCTGTTCAAACTGATGGGGCAAAACAACATTGCGGTCCTTGATGGTGGTTTGCCAAAATGGCAGGCAGAGGGGCGCCCCGTTGAAGATTTGCCGCCCGTCATTCGTGACCGCCACATGACCGTGCGGCGCCAAAATCACATGGTCAAAGACGTGACGCAGGTTTCGGCGGCCTCAAAGCTTGGGGACTATGAAATCATTGATGCGCGTTCGCCCGGCCGTTTTCGTGGAGAAGAGCCTGAACCACGCGCAGGATTGCGCCCAGGTCATATTCCCGGATCAAAAAACGTCTGTTTCAAAGACCTGTTGAATGCAGATCAAACAATGAAAAACCCTGCGGACATTCGCCAGATTTTCGAAGCCGCGGGCGTTGATTTCAACAAACCCGCAATCACAACCTGTGGATCAGGCGTGACCGCAGCTGTCCTAAGTTTGGGGCTAGAGCGGATCGGAAAAACAGATCATTCACTTTATGATGGAAGCTGGTCAGAGTGGGGCATGTTCCCAACTGTACCAGTCGCAACTGGAGACGCGTAAATGTTTCAATCCCTAAAAGAGCAACCTGCTGATAAAATCCTTGCTTTGATGCAAAAGTACAAAGAAGACCCAAGAGAGAGCAAAATCGATCTGGGTGTTGGCGTATACAAAAACGCCGAAGGATTAACGCCAGTGATGCGCGCCGTAAAAACGGCCGAGCAGCAATTGTGGGAACGCGAAACAACGAAATCCTATGTTGGGTTGGTTGGTGATCCACAATTTTCAGATGTCATGGTTGATCTGGTTCTGTCAGACAGCGTTGCGCGCGGCAATGTCGCCGCCGCGGCAACACCGGGTGGTACGGGTGCTGTGCGTCAGGCTTTTGAATTGTTGAAAATGGCAAATCCAGATGTGCGTGTTTTCGTGTCTGATCCCACATGGCCAAACCACCTTTCGATTTTGAAATATTTGGACCTACCCGTTGTGCCATACCGCTATTTTGACAGCGAAACACGCGGTGTCGATTTTGCGGGCATGATGGAAGATTTGGCAGACGCGCGTTCGGGTGATGTTATTTTGTTGCACGGTTGCTGTCACAATCCAACGGGCGCAAATTTGAACATGTCGCAATGGCAAGAGGTAGTTGATTTTCTGAACAAATCTGGTGCCACGCCAATGATCGATATCGCCTATCAAGGATTTGGTGATGGATTACAAGAGGACGCGGCAGGCACACGTTTGGTTGCATCATCCGTACCCGAAACAGTGATCGCGGCCAGTTGTTCGAAAAACTTTGGGATTTACCGTGAACGCACAGGCCTTTTGATGGTTGCGTCCCAAGACGCGACTGCCAAAGGATTGAACCAAAGCACTTTGGCGTTTTTGAACCGCCAAAACTTTTCTTTCCCGCCAGATCATGGTGCGCGTTTGGTAACAATGGTTCTAAGCGATCCTGCCTTGCGTGCGGACTGGGCTGCAGAACTGGAAGAAGTGCGTTTGGGGATGTTGGACCTGCGCACGCAGCTTGCCTCTGAACTACAGCGGCTGTCAGGTTCTGATCGCTTTGGGTTCCTTGCAGAGCACCGTGGCATGTTCTCACGTCTTGGGGCGTCGGCAGAGCATGTCGAAAAACTGCGCGCGGATCATGCAGTTTATATGGTTGGCGACAGTCGTATGAACATCGCAGGCCTGAACACTGCAACCGTTCCCGTACTGGCACAGGCGATTATCGACGCTGGTATCTAACTACTTTTAGCACTGGCATTTCGTCATGCCAGTGCTTCATTACCCGATCTTATATTTCCCATTAAACA